>NZ_JBWKAW010000020.1:0-168231 GCF_056437345.1 Kitasatospora sp. NPDC042419 | reverse complement strand
TGCGGCAGCCCGCCCGCGTTCTGCGCGTTGTACTTGGCGGTGTCCATCCGGTACGGCAGCATCGCGCCGCCGTCGCTGCGGCCGGCGTCGGGCTGACGGAACACGTCGGTGCCGTCGGGGAACTGCAGCGCCTGCCGGTCCCCGAAGCCGCGCACGCCGTTCAGGGTGCCGAAGTAGTGGTCGAAGCTGCGGTTCTCCTGCATCAGGACGACGACGTGCTTGACGTCGGCGATGGTGCCGGTGGCGCCGGCTGCGGCTGCGGCGGGGGTGGCCTCGGCGCGGGCGCCGGACAGGCCGGTGAGGGCGGTGGCGCCGGCGGCCGCGGTGGCGCCGACGAAGGTACGGCGGGAGAGCTCGGTCATCGCGAACTGGCCTCTCAGAGCTGGAAGGTGGCGACGGCGGCGGCGCAGTCCGAGGGCCAGCCGTTGCCGGCGGCGCTCGGCTCGGGCTGCGGCCAGCCGGTGGCGAGCGTGTGGGCCTCGACCAGGGTGAGCGGCCCGGCGAAGTGCACGGCGGCGATGCGGTCCTGCGGCTCGGCCTTCCCGGCGGCGCGCTGCTTGCGCGTCGGCGACCAGGTGGCGCCCGGGGAGGCGACCGGGTCCGGGTGGGCGGCGCGGTGGGCGTCGGTCAGGCCGGCGCCCTGGATCGCCACCGTGACGGGCCAGTTGAGCGGGCCGGCCCCGCTGTGGGCGGGCGCGGCGGCCGCCGTCCAGTCCAGGTGGGACGGCGAGGCGAGGTCCGCGCCGAGGACGACGGCGCGCCCGGCCGCCACGTCGGCCTGGACGGCCGCCGCCAGCGCCCTGGCCTGCTGGAGGCGGAGGGACGCGTTCTCGGTGGCCGTGATCTGCGCGGCGCTCTGGCCGTCCTGGGCCGCGTACGGGCCGTAGTTCGCCTCGTCCAGGTGGGCGGCCCAGACCCGGACGGCGCGGCCCCCGGGGAGCTGGACGGTGACCCCGGCGGCGGGGAGGGCGGCGGTCGGTGCGGTGGCGGAGGCCAGCGGGTGGCGGCTCAGGACGCCGACGCTGCCCGGGCTCTGGTAGGCGTACCAGCCGAGCGCGGTGGCGAGGGTCTGGGCGGCGCTGCCGGCGGTCTCCTGCAGGGCCAGCACGTCCAGGCCCTGGGTGAGCACGACGCGCAGCTGCTTCTCCACGGCGTCGGTGAAGGCGGCGCCGGCGTTGGCGAGGTTCCAGGTGGCGGCCTTCAGGCGCGGCGCGGCGGCCGGGTCGGTGACCGGAACGGTGAGGGTGAGCGCGTCGGCGGCGCCGGCCGCGTCCTTGACGCCGACCAGGAGCTGCACCTCGCCGGTGCTCGCGGGCGCCGTGCCGGTGACGGTGCCGTCGGCGGCGACGGAGAGCCAGGAGGGTCCGCTGATCTTGCGGAAGACGGGCGTGCCTGCCGGGCGGCACCAGAGCCCGCCGAGCCTGACGGTCACGGTGCCGCCGGGCGCGACGGCCGTGGCGGTGAGCGCGTCCACGGCCAGGTGCGGGCGGACCGGGGCGGGCTTGGCGCGGAAGGTGAACGGCGCGGTCTGCGCGAGGACGCCGTAGCCGTCCTTGGCCAGCAGGTACGCGGTGTACGGGCCGCCGGTGAGTGCGGAGGTGTCGAGCTGGACGTCACCGGAGGCGCCGGGCGTGTACTTCCAGAGCAGCGAGGCGCCGTTGCCGGGCTGCCGGGTGCCGTCGTAGACGCCGACCCAGTTCTTGGCGTCGGGGGCGGAGGTGGTCCAGTGGAAGGTGATCTTGTCCCCTTCGGTCGGACTGGTGGGGGACGAGAGGGCGAGGGTGCTTCCTGCGGCCACGGGGGTCCTTCGGGTCGGGGGTGGGCGTCGAGTTGGCTGGACAACTGGACGCCCCATTGACCCGGAGGGCGGAGTACGCGGCGTGAACGAGACATGACCGGTCGCCGGAAGGAGGGCCAACTCGCCGTTGAGCGTCGGTCGTTGGCGAACGGCGTCGGCGAACGGTCGCGTCGGACGGTCCCGGCGAACCGCATCGGCGAACGGTCGCGGTGAACGGTCCCGGCGAACCGCATCGGCGAACGGTCCGGGTGAAACGGCGTCGGAGCGCGCGGTCGACGGCCGTGGTGGTGGCGGGAGGGCGGCGGCCGTGGTGGTGGCGCGGGCGTCGGGAATCGTTCCGGACGTGAAACGCCGACCGTGAACCGGACGTTCTTCACCCGGCCAGAATGCGTGCAGGTCAGGCCGGGACAATCGGCCGAAATGCAGCGGCGGAACGGATCGTTCCCGCGAATTGCCGCCACGCGGCCGGCGTGGCCGGAATTCTTCCCTTTCCGGCCGCCGACAGGCCGTGGTACGAATGATCGGCCGGTTCGCGCATGCGGCGGCCGATCCGCCGACCGGTCGGGGGGCCCGGGCCGACGGTCGTCGTACCTCTGCCATTTGCGCTGGTCGGCCGCATCGGTGGGGTCGGCGGGGTCGGCGGGTCACGGGCCGGACACGCTTTTCGCCGGGACGCGGATGCTGCGGGAATGGGGGGAAGAATCGCCGTGGGGGAATTGTCCGAACCGGGCCTGGTGGGAGCGGCGGCGCTCACCGTCGCCGCTTTCGGCGGCCGCCGATACCGACGGGCCCGGGCTGTTCAGGGTGAAGGGTGAAATCGCTGCGGCACCCCCCGCCCCTCTGTCGAATGTCCGAATTTCCTCGACCAGCAAAGGCGGGAATCACCATGTCCCTTTCGCGTTCACGTGCCGCACGGCTGACCGCGCTGTTCGCGGCCGCCGCCGGTGTCCTGCTGGCGGCCCCCACCCGGGCCGGCGCCGTCGTCGGCGAGGCGGCGCCGAGCGGCTTCCACGCGTTCACCGCCAGGATCGACATCGGCGATGGCAAGCGCGCCTGCACCGGAGCCCTGGTCGACCCGTTCTGGGTGGTCACGGCAGCCGGCTGCTTCGCCGACGACCCGGAACAGCCGTCCACCGTCCCCGCGGGGAGGCCGGTACTGCCGACCACCGTCACCGTCGGCCGCACCGACCTGACCACCACCGCGGGTCAGGTGCGCGACGTCGTCGAGCTCGTCCCCCGCGCCGACCGCGACCTCGTCCTCGCCCGCCTGGTCAACCCGGTCACCGACGTCGCCCCGCTGGCCGTCGCCACCACCGCGCCCGCCCCCGGCGAGGAGCTCCGGGTGCCCGGCTACGGCCGCACCAGGACGGAGTGGGTGCCCGACAAGCTGCACAGCGCCGCGTTCACGGTCGGCGCCGTCCGGCCGACCGGCCTGGACCTCGCACCCAAGGCCGGCACCGACGCGGCCCTCTGCAAGGGTGACACCGGCAGTCCGGCCGTCCGCACGGTCGGCGGCAGGCCGGAGCTGGTCGGCATCGCCACCCGCTCCTGGCAGAACGGCTGCCTCGGCAGCACCGAGACCGCGCACAGCGGTGCCGCCGGCGTCCGCGTCGACGACCTCGGCACCTGGATCCGGCAGGTCCGTGCGACCGAATGGAAGACCCCGCTGGTCAACGCCAACAGCCACAAGTGCCTGGAGATCGAGGACTCGCAGCTGGTCGACGGTGCCAGGGCGCAGCAGTGGACCTGCTACGACATGGCCACCTCGCGCTGGATCTTCCGCTGGGCCGGAGACAGTTGGGAGATCGTCAACGCCAACAGCGGCAAGGCGCTGGAGATCGCGGACTTGCTGGTGACGGACGGCGCCCCGGCCCAGCAGTGGGCCTACGTCGGCATCGCCTCCCAGCAGTGGGAGCTCGTCAAGGGCACGGCCGGGTACGTCCTGAAGAACCGCGGTAGCGGCAAGGTGCTGGAGATCGACGACTCGCTCGCGACGGACGGCGCCGCCGCCCAGCAGTGGGGCTACGTCGGCATCCCGACCCAGCAGTGGGTGTTCTCCTACTGACGCCGTGCAGCAACCGAGGCCGACCGGTCCCCGACCGGTCGGCCTCGGCGCCGAGCGTTGGATCGCCGCGGAACGTCGGTCCGGCGATCCGACGCTCCGTCGGCCACGGCCACGGCCTCGTCCGGTGCAGGGCGTCGGCCCGGCCCCGGCCACGACGAGGAACACCCTCCTGACCACCGAGCCCTGCTGCACCCCCGGATGCGGCGCGGACGCCGGCGTGCCCGCCGCTGTGACCGTGCTGCCGCTCGCCGATCCCCGGGCGCTGCCGTCGTCCACGGGACCCGGCGTGACGTGCAGGCGTACCGCGCCCGGTCCGGCGGCTCGGCGGCTCAGAGCCCGAGGATCTCGCGGATCAGGCCGAGCTTGCGCTCGGGGGAGAGGTCTTGGGGGCGGTCGGCCAGCAGCCCGTTCAGGATGGTGGGGACGTCGGAGCCCTCGGGCGCCTGGATGGCGTCGATGACCTGGCACCGGAGGCCACCGTCCCGGAGGAACACCCACACCTCGTGCTCCTGGCGCGGTTCGCCGTTCTCCCTCGGCGAGAGCCGCCAGGCCGGAAACCAGCCGAGCCCCTCCTCGGTGAGGGTCTCGGCCACCTCGTCCAGGACGTACTTGCCGAGCCTTCGGTAGCCGAGTTCCTCGCGCAGGTCGCCGAGGGTGACTCTGAGCAGGCCACCTGCGAGACGGCAGCGCTCGGCCACGCTGCCGGCGTTGCCGTCGGTTGCGGCGAGGACCCCGCCCTGCGGATACGTTGGGTTGTTCATGCTCGGGCCAACGACTCCATCCCCCGAGCGATACGTCATTTCACCAGCCTGGACGAGGCCGAGAGAAGAAACGGTACTTCCCGGAGCCTTGGCGGCGATCCGCCAGGGTTGTGGTGCGGTCGGGCGGACGGCTCCTGCCGAGAGCGCTGCCGGGCTCCACGGGTCCGGCCGAATCCTCGGGAGCCGGCCGCAGCCGAAGCCCGGGGCTTCGCGTGCGGCCTTGAGTGCGTGGACAAACGACACGCCGGAGCCGGGGGGAATGTGCCCTGTTCGCGTCGGCACGTCACCCGAGTGCATCTTTATTATTCTTTCCTTTTCATGTTGTTGTTGCACGGTGTACTGAGTAGGTGACTGTGCATCACCACCCCTGGCGGGTGCCGCTCTGCGGCCCGCCGGAGTGGTGCCCGAGGCGCCTCGGCGCGTGCACGAGGGCTCGTGGTCCGACCAGAACTCACCATCGGCGCTCCGAAATCCTCTTTTCGAGTGACGGAGCTCAACGGCGACAAGAAAGGGTCCTGTCCTATGGCAGTCGATGCCATTCCGCCCGCCCCACCTGAGAGAGGGCGTAAACGCTCCCGGCTCACGGGCGCGCTCGTCCTGCTGTCCGGACTGACGTTGCTTGCGACGGCAGGTCTGGTCACGAGTCCCGCGCACGCCGCGGAGGCACCGGTGATGCTGGGGACCGACGCCAGCTATGCCATCCTGGCCGCCTCTACTGTCACCAACACCGGTCCCAGCGTGATCAACGGGGACCTGGGCCTCAGTCCGGGCACCAGTGTGACGGGCTTCCCGCCCGGAATCGTGAACGGCGTCCAGCACGTCAACGACGCCCAGGCCGCCCAGGCTCAGTCGGACCTGGTCATCGCCTACAACGACGCCGCAGGCCGGGCCCCCACCGCCAGCCTGACGTCTCCGGGCGACATCGGTGGACTGACGCTGACGCCCGGCGTCTACAAGGCCACGTCGTCGCTGAACCTCACCGGGACCGTCACCCTCGACGCCTTGGGCGATCCCAGCGCCGTCTTCATCTTCCAGATCGGCTCCACCCTGATCACGGCCCCGTCGAGCGTCGTCAGCCTGGTCAACGGGGCGCAGCCCTGCAATGTGTTCTGGCAGGTGGGCAGCTCGGCCACCATCGACGTCAACTCCTTCTTCAAGGGCAACATCCTGGCGATGACGTCCATCACGGTGAACACCAACTCGGTGATCGAAGGCCGTGCCCTGGCACGCACGGGGGCCGTCACGCTGGACGACAACACCATCACGAGGGCGGCCTGTACTGTCGGCCCGCCCGGACCGAGTGGGCCGCCCGGACCGAGTGGGCCGGCGGGGCCGAGTGGGCCGGCGGGTCCGAGCGGGCCGGCGGGGCCCGGCGGTCCGGCCGGCTCTCCCGGTGCTCCCGGCCCCAACGGTGCTCCCGGTCCGGCGGGCTCTCCCGGTGCTCCGGGTGCCCCGGGTCCCAACGGCGCTCCCGGCGTGCCCGGCGCGCCTGGCTCTCCGGGCGCCCCCGGCCCCAACGGTGCGCCCGGTGCTCCGGGTGCTCCGGGTGCTCCCGGCCCCAACGGCGCTCCCGGTGTGCCCGGCGCGCCTGGCTCTCCGGGCGCCCCCGGCCCCGACGGTGCTCCTGGTGCTCCGGGTGCTCCCGGCCCCAACGGCGCTCCTGGTGCCCCCGGCGTTCCTGGTGCCCCGGGTCCGAACGGCGCTCCCGGTGTGCCCGGCGCGCCCGGCTCTCCGGGCGCCCCGGGTCCGAATGGCGCCCCGGGAGCTCCCGGTGCCCCCGGGGCTCCCGGCGCCAACGGTTCACCCGGCGCTAACGGACTGCCTGGCACTAACGGCTCGCCCGGGGCCAATGGGCTGCCTGGCGCTAATGGTTCGCCCGGCGCCAACGGTTCACCCGGCGCTAACGGACTGCCTGGCACTAACGGCTCGCCCGGGGCCAATGGGCTGCCTGGCGCTAATGGCTCGCCCGGCGCCAACGGTTCACCCGGCGCTAACGGACTGCCTGGCACTAACGGCTCGCCCGGGGCCAATGGGCTGCCTGGTGCTAATGGCTCGCCCGGCGCCAACGGTTCACCCGGCGCCAACGGTTCGCCCGGTGCACCAGGCCCTGCGGGGCCTGCGGGACCTGCCGGACCTGCGGGGCCTGCCGGACCATCCCAGTCTCCAAGTGGTCACGGCGGCCAGGGCCACGGCGGCCATGAGCAAGATGATCACGGACATGGCCCGGGCAACCATGGCAATGTGCAGGCCGGTCCCGTTCACGGCGGCAATGCGCAGGGCGGCCCCGTTCAGGGCGGCAACGTGCAGGGTGGCCCCGTTCACGGTGGCAATGCGCAGGGCGGCCCTGTGCAGGCCGGTCCCGTTCACGGCGGCAACGTGCAGGGCGGCAACGTTCACGGCGGCAACGCGCAGGGCGGCCCTGTTCAGGGCGGCAACGTGCAAGGCAGCCCCGTTCAGCACCTGAACGAGTCGGGGCAGGCGCTCGCTGCCACCGGCGCGGGCGGATCGATCGGCATCGTGGCCGGCTCGGCGGCCGCCATTGCCCTGGGAGGCGCACTCGTCATCCTCGTGAGGCGAAGCGGACGAGCCGCAGCCCGCCGACGGCACTAGGCGCGTCTCTCCGGTGAGCTGAGCAGTCGATCGGATGCGTCTGTCCGGTTGGTGATCAGCGGGGGATGTGTGACCGGATCGGCCGTTGACACCGGCCGATCCGGTCCGCGTGCGGCGGTGGGCGGACTACCGTCGCACGCTTGAAAGCCTTGGCCGGCCCCGTCGTCCCCCAGGGGCCTCGTACACGTCGAGGCCCGGCTGTTCTCTCGCCGACCCGAGGGCGTCGCGCGCCAGTTGACTGGCCTGCCCGGCGGGCGGTTCCTGACGGGCCGTTCCGGACAGCTCAGGGCACGGTGACGAACGTCGCGTTCGCGACCTTCGCGAAGGCGACCGGCCCACCGGACCGAGGCCGAGTCCTTCGGCTTCTCCTACGTCTTCGAGGACGTCCTGCCCGGGGAGCCCGCCGCCTCCCCGCCCGCGGTGGCCGCCGTGTCGTGGTGGCGAGCGGGCAGGGCTCACGCCGAAGCCCCGGAATCCGCCCTACGAGGCGAACCCGGCCTCGCGTTCGGCGAATACGCCCATGGCGGCACCCAGGAATTCCACCATCCCGGGGTGGTAGGAGCTGTGGAACTCCCTCATGGCGTCGTCCTCCGCGTACAGGAGCGCCATGCCGAGATAGGCCTCCCTGGTGGGGACGAAGAATCGGGAGACTATGTCGAAGTGCCGGTGAACGAGCTCCTGGATCCCTTGGTCCCCGGGCAGGGAGTCGTCCAGGCGGGCCGCGATCTCCCGGTACAGCACGTCCCAGTCCTGGTGGACCCGGGTCCTGTCCACGTGCTCCCAGTCGTTGGTCTCGGCGAGGCTCTTCGCCTGCTCCTCAGCCAGCGACCGGCGACACTCGTCCTCGTGCTGATTGCCCATGGCACCAATTCCGATGGTTCTCATGCCTCTTCGGTGGATCCCTCAAGAGGCGTCCGACTTGCGGTCTTTGACCGACTGTCGATCCAGGCGGAACAGTGGCACACGTCCGATGGGTCGGCAAGCTGTTTATCGAGCCCCGGTCCGGGTCTTCGGAGCAGGAAGTCGGACCGGCCGACTTCCTGCTCCGCGCGGTCCTCTGCCCGTTCCGGCGGTCCGGTCGTCGGGGAGTGGCGCCGGATCGCCCTGTCGGTGGCAGTGGTGAGGAGCGTGCGAAGGCGATGTCGTCACCGGCACGTGGGTCGGGTAGACCGCGGTGGACGGGTACTGCCAGGGCGCCCGCTACCACGGGGCCAAGTGTGGCGGGGCGGGCCCGAGTTCGGCCCGCCCCGCCTCTCGCTCCCGGGTCAGCTCGCCGGGCCGTCGGCCTCGACCTCGTCCCAGTAGCCGTCCTCCTCGGGGAACGGGATCGGGAACGGCGACGGGAAGACGCCCTCCAGCCGGACCGCTCCGTTGTACTCCGCGACCTCCTTGATCGCCGCCGCCTCGCCGACGACGAACGCGTCCAGCACGGCGAACAGCGCGATCAGTTCCGGGAACGCCTCAAGAGCCTCGCTGAGCGCCCGGTCGAAGCCCGACGAAGCGGCTTCGAGCAGGGGGATCGCCTCCGGGCTCAGGTGGATCGTGTAGCAGAGGTCGAGGAAGCCGTGCACGTCGGCGGTGATCAGCGGCCAGTCGTCGAACTGCGCGGCGACCGCCTCCAGATGCTTCTCGTCCACCGCGACGCCCTGCTCCGCGGCCTTGGCCTCCCACTTCGGGCGGACCCGCTCCACGCGGGACCGGATCAGCGCCTCGGGGATCTCGGCCGCCGCCGTCCGCGCCTCCAGGTGCTTCCGGGTGGCGGTCTCCAGGTTGAAGCGCCCCTCCAGGTCGAGCTTCGGTCGGGCCCTGCGCTCGAACGCGGCCCGGATCTCCAGGGCCTTGGCCTCCACCTGCTCGGCCGTGACCTCGGCCGTTACCTCGGCCGTTACCTCGGCCGTGACCTCGGCCGTGACCTCGGCCGTTACCCCGGCCGTGGTCTCGGCATCGTTCTCGGTCATGTCGTGCTCCCTCCCACTGTCGCTACGACTGCTCCACCCCGCGTTCCATTAACTCCGGGCGAGGGGTCGCTCACCTAGCGTGTGATCGGCCAATCGGGGAGGTCCGGGTGTCGGGCACCGTGGGGCACGTCAGGAGCAGGAATCCCCGCGCTCCCGTGGCTTTCGGCGGGGGAGGCGGGGAGCGGGGCGCGGTGTGCCTGGGCGGGCGCACGGGGGTCGGCGGTGGCGGGTCCGGTGGCTCGTCCGGCCTCTCGTCCGGGCCGAAAGCGGAACGGAGCGGGAAGTCGGACCGGCCGACTTCCCACTCCGCGGGAGGCTGTGCGTCAGTGGCTGCCCTTCAGGTTGAGCACCACCACGCCGATGACGACCAGGGCGAGCCCCAGCCACTGCAGCCGCCCCAGCGATTCACCGAAGGCCACCACGCCGATGCCGGCGACCGCCGCCGTCCCCGCCCCGGACCACACCGCGTACGCGACCGACACCGGGATGTGCTTGAGCGCCTTCCCGAGCAGGTAGAACGAGAGCACGTAGCCGATGGCCACCCCCACGCTCGGCCAGAGTCTGGTGAAGCCCTCCGTCAGCTTCAGGCAGCTGGTGGCGCAGACTTCGCTGAGGATCGCCAGGGCGAGGAGTAGGTAGGGCACGGGAGCTCAAACCCCGGGCGCGGTGGTGAGCTTCCCGAGCAGCGCGACGTCGGCGTGCTCCAGGCTGTCCAGCAGCGTCACCCGCGAGCCGCCCGGGATGCGGGCGGCGCTGGACGGGACGGCGAGCACCGCGCAGCCGGCGGCGGTGGCGGAGGCGACGCCGGTCGGGGTGTCCTCGACGGCGACGCAGAGCGCCGGGTCGAGGCCGAGGCGTTCGGCGGCGGCGAGGTAGGGGTCGGGCGCGGGCTTGGTGCGCGGGGTGTCCTCGGCGGCCAGCGTGACGGCGAACCAGTCGCGGCCGATGGTGCCGAGCACCATGTCGACCACCCGGCGCGGCGAGGCCGACACCAGGGCGGTGGGCACGTGGGCGTCCCGGAGGGAGGCGAGCAGGGCGAGCGCGCCGGGCCGGGGGACGGTCTCGGCGGCGACCTTGCCGGCGAAGGAGTCGCCCAGCCGGTCGGCGAGTTCGGCCTCGCTCAGCGACGTCCCGCTGACGCGGTGGAGGTGGGCGGCGGTGTGCTCGATGGCCTGGCCGAGGACCTCGGGGGCGTCCTGGTCGGTGAGCGAGTGGTGGAGCTCGTCGGCGAGTTCGGCGGCGGCCTGCCACCAGAGGTGCTCGGTGTCGACCAGGGTGCCGTCCATGTCGAAGAGGACGGCGGCGGGAGTAACGGGAGCGACAGGTGCAGCAGGAGCAGCGGGAGCGGCGGCAACGGCGGCGGCGGGGACGACGGATTCAGCGGATGCAGGCATGGCGGTACCTTCGGTGGTTCAAGAAGAGGAAGCAGACGGGTCAGACCGCGCGGCGGTCGACCAGCACCGGGCGCTCCGGCAGGGTCAGCGCGGCGCGCGAGCCGACGGGCAGCTGGGCCGCGGCCTCGGTCGGCAGGTCGGCCTTGACCTCGGTGCCGTCGGCGAGCCGGACGGTGAGGCGGGTGACGGCGCCCAGGAAGGACGCGGAGACCACCTGCGCCGGGCCGTCCACCGCCGGGGTGAGGGCGACGTTCTCCGGGCGGACCAGCACCTCCAGCGAGCCGTCCGACGGCAGCGTGCCGTCCACGGCGTGCCGGCGGCCGAGGACCTCGACGCCGTCGCCGGTCCGGACGCACGGGATGCGGCTCATGGTGCCGACGAACTCGGCGACGAAGGCGGTGGCCGGGCGGGCGTACAGCTCGGCGGGCGCGGCGCACTGCTCCAGCCGGCCGGCGCGCAGCACCGCGACCCGGTCGGCCATCGACAGCGCCTCCTCCTGGTCGTGCGTGACGAACAGCGTGGTGATCCCCAGCTCCTGCTGGAGGCGCCGGATCTCCTCGCGCAGCGACAGCCGCACCTTGGCGTCCAGGGCGGAGAGCGGCTCGTCGAGCAGCAGCACGCGCGGCTGGAGGGCGAGCGCGCGGGCGAGCGCGATGCGCTGCTGCTGGCCGCCGGACAGCTGGTGCGGGTAGCGGTCGGCGTGCTGCGGCAGGCCGACCAGCTCCAGCAGCTCCTTGGCGCGCTTGAGGCGCTTGGCCTTGCCGGTGCCGCGCATCCGCAGGCCGAAGGCGACGTTGTCGGCGGCGGTCAGGTGCGGGAAGAGGCTGTACGACTGGAACACCATGCCGGCGTCGCGCTTGTGGGCCGGGATCGCGGTGATGTCCTGGCCGTCGACCAGGACCTGGCCGGAGTCGTGCTGCTCGAAGCCGGCGAGGATGCGCAGCGCGGTGGTCTTGCCGCAGCCGGACGGGCCGAGCAGGGCGAGGAGTTCGCCCGGCTGGACGGTCAGGTCGAGGCCGTCGAGTGCGGTGGTGGCGCCGAAGGTGCGGCGCAGCGAGCGGAATTCGACGGTGGCGCCGCCCGAGCGGGTGGCGGTCTTCTCAACGGCGAGGGAGGTCACGGGAGTTCTCCGGAGGTGCGGGGGAGGCCGGCGGGGCGTTCGGGGGGTGGTCAGGACGTGGTCTTGGCGTGGCGCTCGCGGCCGAGGGTGGCCAGCAGGAGCAGCAGCAGCCAGGTGATCAGCAGGCTCAGGATGGAGACCGCGACCGACATGTGGGCCTGGCTGTTGCCGACCGTGTAGATCCAGACCGGGAAGGGCTGGTAGCCGAGGATCGAGGCGGCGGTGAACTCGCCGAGGACCAGGGCCAGGGTGAGGAAGGAGGCGTTGAGCAGTGCCCCGCGCAGATTGGGCAGGACGACGGTGAACACCGCGCGCGGCCAGCTCGCGCCGCAGTTGCGGGCGGCCTCGACCAGGGTGCGGACGTCGACGGCGCGCAGGCCGGCGTCGAGCGCGCGGTAGGCGAGCGGCAGGCCCATCAGCACGTAGGCGATGACCAGGACGAGCGGGAAGTCCGGGTCCTGGACGAACACGAAGGTCTGGAAGAACGGCGTGTCCATCAGGTAGTCCGGGCCCCAGCGCAGCACGCCGATCAGGCCGGCGGTGAGCGCGACGGGCGGGACGACCAGCGGCAGGGTGCAGAGCACGTCGATCACCGGGCGCAGCTTCGGGGCGCCGAGCCGGACCGCGATCAGGGCGGGCACCAGCAGGAGCAGCAGCACCAGGACGGTGACGACGGCGAGTCCGAGGGTGAGCCAGAGGCTGTCGAGGAAGCCGGGGGCGGAGAGCAGTCCGGTGTACGCCTCGAAGGAGTAGCCCTTGGGGTCGTCGATCGAGAAGTAGCCGGCGGCCGCGAGCGGGACGACGAAGTAGACGGCGGCGATCCCCAGGACGGCGCCGCGCCACCAGCGCACCTTGGTGCGGTCGGTACGGGCGGGGGTCAGCTGAGCCATCGGGCGCTCCGGCGCTGGAGGGGGAGGTACACGGCCATCACGAGGACGGCCACGACGATCATGTTGAGGCTGAGGGCGAGGGCGAGGTTGCCCTGGCCGACCAGCACGTTGCCGGAGAGCGCGTCGGCGATCGAGCGGCTGACCAGCGGGACGGTCGCGCCGACCATCGCGGCGGCGGTGGCGTACGCGGCGAAGGCGCTGCCGAACAGCAGCACGAAGCCGCCGAGCAGGGAGGGCAGCAGGATCGGCAGGGCGACGTGGCGCCAGTACTGGACGGTGGTGGCCCGGTTGTTCTGCGCGGCCTCGCGCCACTGCACCCGCAGGCCGTCCAGGGCCGGGGTGATGGTGAGGACCATCAGGGGGATGAGGAAGTACAGGTAGACGATGGTGAGGCCGGTGAACGAGTAGAGCGACCAGCCGTGGTCGGTGAGGTTCAGCAGCTTGGTGACCTCGCCCGCGTTGCCGAGGGTGGCGACGAACGCGAACGCGAGCGGCAGGCCGCCGAAGTTGGCGAGCACGCCGGAGGCGGTGAGCACGGCCTGGCGCAGCCAGGTGTGCCGGGAGGTGACCACGGCCTGGGCGATCGGCAGGCCGATCAGGGTGGAGAGCAGCGCGGTCAGTGCGGAGAGCTTGAGGCTGCTCAGCATGGCCGTCCAGTAGGCGCCCTGGACGGAGGCGGTGACGTTGTCGAACGTGAACTGTCCGCCGCCGCCCTCCGCGTCGGTGGAGGTGGTGAACGCGCCGATCACGATGGCGACGGCGGGGAGGCCGAAGCCGATCAGGAAGAAGAGCAGGAGCGGCACGGTGGCGAGCCAGGAGGCGCCGCCGAGCCGGGCGAGCGGGCGCCGCCGGGGGGTGGGGGTGGTCGTCGTGGCGGTGCGGGACGCCCCCGCGCCGCCACCGAGGTCGGTGGCGGCGGGGGAGGTCGGCACCGGGGTGGGAGCCGTGGTCATGAGTGCCTTTTCGCGGTGTGGCGGTTTCGCGGTGGGTCGGCCCGAACTGCGGTGCTCGGCCGGGGTGTCAGCCCGCGATGGCCTTGGTCCAGTTCTCGGTCACGACCTTCTTGGCGGCCGTGATCTGGTCCTGGGTCGGGAAGGTGGTGAAGGGCTTCTCGACGGTCGGCAGCTTGGCGGCGGCCGCGGCGTCGAGGGTGCCGTCCTTCTTCAGGGCCTCGAAGGTGGACGGGGTGGCGTAGCCGCCGAGGAAGAGGTTCTGGCCCTCGGCGCTGAACAGGTACTCCTGCCACAGGCGCGCGGCGGCCGGGTGCGGGGCCCACTTGTTGATGCCCTGGTTGTAGAACTGGGCGTAGCTGCCGTCGGAGGGGATGGAGACCTTCCAGTCGACGCCCTTGTCCTTGAACTGGTCGCTGTAGCCGGCGTTCAGGTAGGACCAGTCGATCGAGATCGGGGTCTCGCCCTTCTCGATGGTGGCCGGGGTCGACTCGACCGGGTTGAAGTTGCCGGACTGCTTGAGCTTGCCGAAGTAGTCGATGCCGGGCTGGATGTTGTCCAGCGAGCCGCCGTTGGCGAGCGCGGCCGCGTAGACGCCGCCGAAGGCCGAGCCGGACTTGGTCGGGTTGCCGTTGAGCGCGACCTGGCCCTTGTACTCGGGCTTCAGCAGGTCGGCGAAGGTCTTCGGGCAGTTGGCGATCTTCTTGGCGTCGCAGCCGATCGAGATGTAGCCGCCGTAGTCGTTGACGCGGGCGCCGCTCGGGTCCTTCATGGTCTCCGGCACCTTGTCGAAGGTGGCGACCTTGTAGGGGGCGAGCAGGCCGTCCTTGACCGCCTGGAGCGCGAAGGCGCTGCCGAGGTCGACGACGTCGGGGGCGCGGTCCTGGCCCTTGCGGGAGGTGATCGCGTTGATCTCGTCCTGGCTGGAGCCGTCCGGGTTCTCCTCCTCGACCTCCAGGCCGTACTTGGCCTTGAAGCCGTCGATGATCTTGCCGTAGTTCGCCCAGTCCCGGGGCAGCGTGATGACGTGCAGCTTGCCCTCCTTCTTGGCGGCGGCGACCAGGCCGTCGATGCCGCCGAGGTCGGCGGCGGAGGTGGCCTCCTTGGCGTCCTTGGCGCCGGCCTTGGCGGCGTCGCCGGCCTTGGTGGTCGAACCGGCGGAGCCGCAGGCGGTGAGGGAGAGCGCGGCGGCGGTCAGTACGGCCGCGAAGGCGGCGGCGCGGGCACGGTGCACGGTCACGGGTCAGTCTCCTGAATCAGGGCGTACTGCGAGGGGTGCGTATCGAGGGGATGCGTCGGGCGAGTGGGGTGGCCGGGGGCGGCCGGGCCGGGTGAGCGGTCGGTCATCGGCGCCCGAGTTGACTAGCCAACTTCGCTGACGGGGGTAAGTACGCCGGAGTCCGGTGACGGGAAGGTGAACGGATGACCCAGTCCCGGGGTCGGCTGCGGGAACGGTCGAATCAGGTCGCCGGCGGATGATCGGCGGAGTGCGATGCTTCGGGAGCGCAGCGGGATAAGGTCGGGCTGTCCGCGCCGGTACGGCTGCGCAGGACACCGCCCCTGGAGGGACATTGACTGACGTGGCAGTTGAGTCGGGCCGTCCGGCCACCGAGGACCGCGCCACCGGAGCGCTCTACCGCAAGGTCGCCGCAGACCTGCGCGAGGCGATCACCACCGGCGCGTTCGGCGAGGCCGGCCGGCTGCCCGCCGAGGGCGCGCTCGCCGAGCAGTACGGCGTCTCGCGCGGCACCGTCCGCCAGGCGCTCGCCGTGCTGCGCTCGGACGGGCTGGTCACCTCGCGGCGCGGCACCCGCCGGGTGGTGCTGGGCACGGCCCGGGTGCAGAGCTTCTCCGAACTGCTCAGCTTCACGCACTGGGCGTACTCGATGGGCGAGGAGCCCGGCGGCATACTCGACTCGCTGGTCCGCCGCCCGGCCGACGCCGCCGAGCGCGAGCAGCTCCGCCTGGAGGCCGGCGCCGACGTCTACGTGACGGTCCGGCTGCGCACCCTCTCCGGGAAGCCGGTGATGGTCGAGCGCACGGTCTACCCGCCGCGGGTCGGCGAGATCGTCGCCGAGCTGCCGCCGGACGTCGTCTCGCACACCGAAGTCCTGCGCGAGCACGGCATCCTGTTCACCGACGCCGACCACACCATCGACATCGTCGCCGCCAACGCGGACGACGCCCGGCTGCTCGGCTGCCGCCGGGGCGGCCCGCTGCTGCGCGAGCGGCGCCGGACCACCGACCCGACCGGTACGCCGGTGGAGTGGTCCCAGGACCGCTACCTGCCCGGCACGGTGGCGTTCAGCGTGCACAACTCCCTCGCCACCTCGGCGCTTTCGCGCCACGCCCGGGAGCTGGACTGAACCCCTGGCGGGGGGAGGCGGATTCGGAGAGCGGGCGGGGGAGCGCGCCCGCCGGGGGCGGGGCGCAGCACCGCGGGGCGGGAGGCCGGCAGGCCTCCCGCCCCGCTTCGTGTGCGCCGGTCGCCGGCCGCCCCCTCGTCCGGGGTCAGTGCATCAGGGCGGCCAGCAGTGGGCGGAAGTGGTCGAAGCCCGGGGTGTCCGCGTCGGCCTCCTTGGCCTGCTCGTCCCAGCGGCGGACGGCCACCGCGTCCCCGGCGCCCGGGTGCGCGGCGAAGGCCGCCGCCTGCTCGGCGGACATCGGGCCGCCCTGCACCTGCAGCGTGAACTCGGAGGCCTCGGACAGCCGCGCCCGGTAGTCCGGCTCGACCGCGCACAGGTAGCGCTTGGCGGCCACGTGCAGGCGGACCGGTTCGGTGACCTCCGGGCCGAACCAGCGGGCCAGCCAGTCCGCGCCCGTGTCGCTGTGCCGGTTGTCCTGACCCTCCATCAGATCCCGTCCGTGCAGGGCGCCCTGGAAGTGCCCGACGTCGTGCAGCAGTGCCGCGGCGACCAGGTGCGGCTCCGCCCCGGCGGCCTCGGCGAGTGCGCCGGCCTGGAGCATGTGCTCGGCCATCGTCACCGCCTCGCCCAGGTACTCCCCGGCGCCCTCGCCCTCGAACAGTGCGGCGATCGCGTCCAGCGCGGCCGCGCGGCGCTGCAGCACGGCTAGGGTGCTGGTCAGCGAGTCCAGGTCGGCGTAGCAGCCCTGGAGGTGGCGGTGGCCGTCCTTCTCGAAGGCCGTCCGGGCGTGCAGCAGGCGGACGTTGTCGAAGATCAGGCAGTCGCCCCGGTCCAGCCGGAACTCCAGCCGCAGCTCCGGGCGGAGGGTGATCGCGGCGAACCGGCGGTAGGCGGCGTAGAACGCCTCCAGCTCGGCGGCGCCCCCGCGCAGGGTGCCGATCGAGCGGTTGTTGAACCGCACCTCGCGGATCCGGCCCAGCGGGTCCACGTCGATCAGCGGCCGCTCGGCGCGCAGTTCGGTGCCCCGGTCGCGGAACACGAACGGGACGGGCGTGCGGGTCAGGACGGCGAAGTCCTCCGGCGCCTCCTCGCGCAGCACCGCCGCCGCCTTGAACCCGTCCACCAGGCCGGAGTCCCCGCCGGTCGCCGAGTTGTCGAGGCAGTGCAGCAGCTGGAGGGTGGGGACCGGGTCCCGGTACGGGTTGTCGGTGTGCGGGGTGATCGCGACGCTGGTGAACGCCAGGTTGTTGGGGTCCGGCTCCACCCGGACGTCGAACAGCTCGCCGTAGTTGGTGACGCGTACGTACCCGAAGGTCCCGGCGACGGCGAGCACCTGCCGCTCGACCGCCGGCACCCCGCGCAGCACGGCGAAGCCGGAGCGGAGCACCGCCCCCAGGACGGCGGCCTGCTCCGCCGGGTCGGCCAGGTAGGCCTCCCACCGGGCCTCCGGGATGCCGTGCGCGAAGTCCGCCGCCGCCCAGAGCCGCTTGTCGGCCTCCGTCCGCCCGTCGCCCTCCGCCGCCCCGGCCAGCCACTCCAGCGGGTAGCGCGACCGGTGCCCGTCCGACCAGAGCACCTCCAGGTGCCCGTTCAGCTCGGCCTGCGCGGCGACCGCGAGGTCGTCCGGCAGCTCGGTGATCTGGAACAGCTTCTGCCCGTTCCGCTGGTCGCGGCAGTCGGCGCAGGGGCAGTTGTCGCGCAGCCAGTACGGCGGCAGGTGGGTGGTCATGGGCTCCTCCTCGGCGGGGCGATGGGCGCCAAGTTGTATAGCCAACTTGGCGCTGTGGGGAGCCTTGCGGGTGGTGGTGAGATCCGGGTGGCGAAACGATGAACCCCTCGGGAACAGAAGCTCCCGAGGGGTTGCGAGGGTTGCGGCGGCGGGGCGGCGCCGGGCCGGGCCGGGGTGCGGCGCGGCGGCGACCGGGTGGCCGCGGCGGTCAGCGGCCCGCTGTCGTCCAGGCCTCGTCCGCGGCCTTGAGGGCCGGGGCGGCGTCGGCGCCGGTGGCGGTGGCGAGGGCGGTGAGGGTGGCGCGGACCGTCTCCGGGGAGGCCGCCGGGCCGTAGTGGTTGACCCGGAGCATCCCGGCGGCCAGCGCGCCGCCGCCGGCCTGGACGGGGAGGGACGGGTCGAGGCGGCGGAGTTCGGCGGCCAGTCCGGCGGCGTCCAGGCCGGCCGGGGTGCGCAGGGTGGTGGCCACGGGCGCGGCGTGGGCGTCCTCCGGGACGAACGGGCTGAGGGTGCCGAGCGCGCGGACACCGGCCCGGGTGGCGGCGGAGGCCGCGCGGTGGCGGGCGATCACCGCGGGCAGGCCGTCCGCCTCGATCCGGTCCAGGCAGGCGCCGAGCGCGAGCATCTCCAGCTGGGCCGGCGCGTGCGGCAGGACCGCCCGGCCGGCGTCCGTCCAGCGCTCCTTCCAGTCCAGCAGGGAGAGGTAGGAGCGGCGCGGGGCGGCCGGGTTGGCGGCGATCCGCTCCCAGGCCCGCTCGGAGACCGAGACGGCGGAGACGCCGGCCGGCCCGCCCATCGCCTTCTGCCCGCCGATCACGCACAGGTCGACGCCCCACGCGTCGGTGAGCAGCGGCTCGGCGGCCACCGAGGCGACGGCGTCCAGCATCAGCAGCGCCCCGTGCTCGCGCACCACGGCGGCGATCTCCGCGACCGGGTTGGTGTTGCCGGTGGCCGCCTCGGCGTGCACCAGGGAGACGAAGTCGACGGCCGGGTTCGCGGCCAGCGCCTCGGCGACCTGCCGGGCGGTGACGGCGCTGTCGAACGGCACGGCGAGGTCGACGACGTCCGCTCCGCAGTCGCGCAGCCAGTTGCCGAAGGTCTGCCCGTACGGCCCGGTGACGATGTTGAGCGCGGTCGAACCCGGGTGCGCGGCGCCCCGGATCGCGGCCTCCAGCGGGAGCAGCGCCTCGCCCTGGGTGACGATCACGTCGGCGGTGGTGTGCAGCAGCGCGGCCACCTGGTCCTCGATGGCCGCGAAGTCGGCGGCGCTGAGCGGGGGCAGGTCGAGGAAGGGGCTCACGGGCTGGGCCTTTCACGGTGCGGGAAGGGTGGCCGGACGGGGTCCGGAACGAGTCTGCCCCATCGGTGGTCCTTACAAGGAATGCCGCCGTCGGTAGAGTGCGGGCCATGAGCGATGGCACGGTGCTGCACGTCCGGGGTCGGGTGCTGGTCGGTCCGGAGGACGTCCGGGACGAACTCTGGGTGGTGGACGGCCGGGTGACCTTCGACCGCCCGGCGGCCGCGGACGCCGCCGGCGACGTCCGGACGGTGGACGGCTGGGTGCTGCCCGGCCTGGTGGACGCGCACTGCCACGTCGGACTGGACGCGCACGGCGCCGTCGACGCCGCCACCAGCGAGAAGCAGGCGCTCACCGACCGCGACGCCGGCACCCTGCTGATCCGCGACGCCGGATCGGCCGCCGACACCCGGTGGATCGACGACCGGGAGGATCTGCCCCGGATCATCCGGGCCGGCCGGCACATTGCCCGCACCCGCCGCTACATCCGCAACTACGCGCACGAGATCGAGCCCGGCGACCTCGCCGCGTACGTGCGGGCCGAGGCGCGGCGCGGCGACGGCTGGGTGAAGCTGGTCGGCGACTGGATCGACCGCGAGCGCGGCGACCTCGCCGCCTGCTGGCCCGGCGACGCGCTGGCCGAGGCGATCGCGGCGGCGCACGAGGAGGGCGCGCGGGTCACCGCGCACTGTTTCGCCGCCGAGTCGCTGCCGGACCTGCTGGCGGCCGGGATCGACTGCGTCGAGCACGCCACCGGACTGACCGAGGAGCTGATCCCGGCCTTCGCCGAGCGCGGCGTCGCGATCGTCCCGACGCTCGTCAACATCGCCACCTTCCCGGGCCTGGCGGACGGCGGGGAGTCCAAGTTCCCGGCCTGGTCCGCCCACATGCGCCGGCTGCACGCCCGCCGCTACGACACGGTGGGCGCCGCGCACGACGCCGGCATCCCGGTCTTCGTCGGGACGGACGCGGGCGGCTCGCTCGCCCACGGCCTGGTCGCGGAGGAGGTCGCCGAGCTGGTCAAGGCCGGGCTGAGCCCCGCCGAGGCGCTCTCGGCGGCCACCTGGTCGGCGCGGGAGTGGCTGGGCCGCCCGGGCCTGGAGGAGGGCGCGTCGGCCGACTTCGTGGTGTACGCGGAGGACCCGCGGGCGGACGTGCGGGTGCTCGCCGACCCGCGGCAGGTGGTGCTGCGCGGGCGCCCGGTGGTGGGGTGAGGCCCGGGGTGGCGGGCCCCCGGGGCGGCCGGGTGCGGGCGGGGCGGCGAGTGGCGCGGTGAGTGGTGCGGGCGGGGCGGTGAGTGGCGCGGGCTGAAGATCATCCGGGTGAACGGGCTGTCCGTGTAGGCCGATAGGGTTACGCCCATGGCACCGCGTCCACTGAATGAGATCGTCGAGCCCGGGTGGGCCACCGCGCTGGAGCCGGTGGCCGGGCGGGTCGCCGCGATGGGTGACTTCCTCCGCGCCGAACTGGCGGCCGGCCGCACGTACCTGCCCTCCGGGCCGAACGTGCTGCGCGCCTTCCAGCAGCCCTTCGCCGACGTGCGGGTGCTGATCGTCGGGCAGGACCCCTACCCCACCCCCGGCCACGCCGTCGGCCTCAGCTTCTCGGTGGGGGCGGACGTCCGCCCGATCCCGGCCAGCCTGATCAACATCTTCCAGGAGTACGGGAACGACCTCGGCCTCCCGCAGCCCTCCAACGGCGACCTCACCCCCTGGACGCAGCAGGGCGTCCTGCTGCTGAACCGCGCCCTCACCACCGCGCCGCGCAAGCCCGCCGCGCACCGGGGCAAGGGCTGGGAGGAGGTCACCGAGCAGGCGATCCGCGCCCTGGCGGCGCGCGGCGGCCCGCTGGTGGCGATCCTCTGGGGCCGTGACGCGCGCAACCTGCGCCCGCTGCTGGGGGAGATCCCGGCGATCGAGTCCGCGCACCCGAGCCCGTACTCGGCGAACGGCGGGTTCTTCGGTTCGCGCCCGTTCAGCCGGGCCAACGAGCTGCTGGTGCGGCAGGGCGCACAGCCGGTGGACTGGCGCCTGCCGTAGGTACCGTGCGGCGCGTTGTCCCGTGTCGCCGCAGGGCGTCAACCTCACCCGAATGAGTGAAATGACGTTCTGTGTGACTCATGTGACGGATTGTTCGAGAAGACTGGCGGCTCGTCGTTCGGAGCGCCAGCCCCTTTGCCCCGCCCCTGCGGGTGGGTGATGTCGGAGGCGCGCTCCGCCTCGCCAGCACCCGTGGGGGTACCGCCATGTCCTCGTCCCGTTCCGTGTCCGTCCCCGCCGTCGGCGCCGCCGCCCTCGCGGTGGCGGCGCTGATAGTGCCGCCGTCCGCCGCCCACGCCACCGCGCCGACGGCCTCACCCTCCTCCTCCCCGGCGCCGTCGGCCGGCAAGGCCCGCGCCGTCACCGTCGAACTCGACCTGGACGTCAGCCTGTTGAACAAGGCCGTGGACGTCCCCGTGAACATCGCGCTCAACAAGGTCGAGACCCCCGCGCAGCGGGACGGCTCCGTCCTGACCGCCACCGTCGACGGCGTCGACCAGCAGGGCCCGGTCACCCTGGTCAAGGCCGACATCGGCAAGTCCGTGACCAGGGCCGACGCCGAGGGCGCCGCGGCCTCCGTCCGACTGGTCAACGCCGACGTCCACGCCCCCGGCCTCCCGGCCACCACCCTGCTCGGCCTGGAGGCGCTCAGCGCCACCGCGACCTGTCCGGTCGACGGGCAGCCGACCGCCGACGTGGTCGCGCCCGCCAGGCTGACCGTCCTCGGCAAGCCCGTCACCGTCGGCCTGTACGGGCCGACCAAGGTGGACGTGCCGCTGGTCGGCAGCGTGTCGGTGGAGTTCTCCAAGAAGACCACCACGTCGACGACGGCCGCCGCCTCGGCCCTGGAGGTCCGGGTCGAGGTCAACCCGCTCAACCTGAACGTCGCCAAGGTGACGGGCACCGTCACGGTCGCCTCGGTGAGCTGCGAGAAGCCGGTGCCGGCTCCCACCACCGCCCCGGCCGTGGCCCCGTCGAGCGGGGTCCCGACCACCGGGGCCCCGGCCACCGCGCCGCCGTCGGCGCAGCCGGTCGTGGACAGCACGCCCACCGGCGCCCCCGGCACCGGCCGCGCCGCCGCCCCGCAGGCCGCCGCCGGCACCCCGGCCGCCCGCCGCACCGCCGCCGGAGCCGCCCCGGCCTCCGCCCCCGGCGACCACCTCGCCGCGACCGGCGGCAGCGACTCCACCGCCCCGCTCGCCGCCGGTGCCACCGCCCTGGTCGCGGCCGGCGCCTGCGCCCTCTGGGCCACCCGCCGCCGCCGGGCCGCGACCGCCGCCCACGCCCGCCGGCACTGACCCCGCCCCTCCCCGGTGCGGGAGTGCCACCCGCGGCACTCCCGCACCGTGACCGTGCCGACGCGGACGGTTGGTTCACATGGGCGTTACATGAGAGGAACAACCGGGAAACGGCGGCTTGCGACGCTACGCGGGCACCCACCACTCAGTTTGCGAGGTACACCGCCGTGGCAATCAAGGCCGAGTACATCTGGATCGACGGCACCAAGCCGACCGCCAAGCTCCGCTCCAAGACTCGGGTCCTGCCGAACGCCGACAAGATCCCCACCTGGGGCTTCGACGGTTCCTCGACCAACCAGGCCGAAGGCCACGCCTCGGACCGAGTGCTGGAGCCGGTCAAGGTCACCAAGGACCCGATCCGCGGCGGCGACAACATCCTCGTCCTCTGCGAGGTCCACGAGACCGACGGCACCCCGCACGAGTCGAACACCCGCGCCCTGCTGCGCACCGTCGCCGAGCAGTACGCGGCGCAGGAGTCGATCTTCGGCATCGAGCAGGAGTACACCTTCTTCAAGGGCTCCCGCCCGCTCGGCTTCCCCGAGGGCGGCTTCCCGGCCCCGCAGGGCGGCTACTACTGCGGCGTCGGCGCCGAGGAGGTCTTCGGCCGCGAGATCGTCGAGCTGCACCTCGACCGCTGCATCGACGCCGGCCTCGCCATCTGCGGCATCAACGCCGAGGTCATGCCCGGCCAGTGGGAGTTCCAGATCGGCCCGGTCGACGCCCTGACCGTCTCCGACGACATGTGGATCGCCCGCTACCTGCTCTACCGCACCGCCGAGGAGTTCGGCATCGACGCCACCCTCGACGCCAAGCCGGCCAGGGGCGACTGGAACGGTGCGGGCGCGCACACCAACTTCTCCACCCGGGCGATGCGCGAGGGCTACGACGCGATCATCACCGCCTGCGAGTCGCTCGGCGCCTCCCAGGAGATCGTCCTGGAGCACGTCAGCCAGTACGGCGACGACATCCAGTCCCGCCTCACCGGCAAGCACGAGACCGCCCCGTGGAACGTCTACTCCTACGGCGTCTCCAACCGCGGCGCGTCGGTCCGCATCCCGTGGCAGGTCGAGGTGGAGCAGAAGGGCTACATCGAGGACCGCCGCCCGAACGCCAACGTCGACCCGTACGTGGTCACCCGCCTGCTGATCAACACCTGCTGCGCCGCCCTGGAGAAGGCCGGCCAGGTCTGAGCCACCGCTCGCCGGTGACGGCGAAGCGCCCGCCGGGCCTCCCCCTGCTGCACGGGGGAGGCCCGGCGGGCTTTCGTGTGCCCGGGGTCAGTCGGGGTGGATGACGTCGGCCAGTTCGTGGGCGAGGGGGGCCAGTTCGGGGATGCGCCGGGCCAGGTTGCGCAGGTGGACGGCGTACGCCTCGCGCTGGACGTCGGCGCCGTGCTCGATGATCACCGCGGCGATCTCCCGGGTGGCGTCGGCTCTGCCCAGGCCGAGCAGGATGACCAGGGCGAACAGTCCGCCGTGGGTGTGGTCCAGTAGACCCGGACAGGCGGCTTCGACGGCGCCGAGACGGTCGAGGTCTGCGGCTTCGACGGCCGCGAGGGCCTCGTCGACCGCGAGATCGGGGTCGGCGACGATCCCGTAGACCTGCCGCAGCGGCATGACCCGGGCCAGGCGGACGATCGCGAGGTGCCGGCGGACCTCCGGGTCGTCCACCTGCGAGAGCACCTCGGAGAACCGGGGGTCGTGCAGTTCCGACCGGTGCGCGGCGTGGAACGCCTGGGACTCGGGCCAGGAGGGGACGGCCGTCCACGCGGCCGCGAGGGCCAGCGCGTCGTGCTCGCGCCGGCCGGCGGCGAGGACTGCCGGGAGGCCGAGGGCGTCGACGTCGTCGAGCACCCGGGTGAGGTCGGTGATGTCCGCGTCCTCGGGGAACATCTCGCCGGCCAGCCGCAGGTGCTCCCGGCCGGCGGGCGTCCGGAGCCGGTCGGCATGGTCGTGCAGGAACCGCTCGACGTCGGGCCAGCCCTCCTGGCCGCCCCAAACGTCGAGCAGGCCGATGAAGTCCTTCGGAAGGGGGTCGGTGGCCCAGCCGGGCAGGCCGCCGATGGTCAGGGTGGCGGGGAGGTTCGAAACCAGCGTGCGGATCTCCAGCCGGGCGGCGCCCAACTGCTGCGGCTCGCCGTGGGCGGCGGCGCCAGTGGCTTCGACGAGCAGTTCGAGGGCGCGCCGGTGGTCGCCCCGTCCGGCGAGCCAGTAGGCGTAGTGGGCCCGCAGGACGGCCTGGGGGAGGGGGTGGCCGCGGAGCGCGGCCAGGGCGTCCTGCCAGGCGGTGTGCACCGGATCGCGGTCGGTGTGCAGCGCGGCGAGGGAGTGTAGGGCTCTGGTGAGGCCGGTGAGGAAGACGGCGGGATCGGCTTCGGAGAGTCGGAGGTGGTGGCCGACGGCTTCGGCGGTGGAGTCGAGGGCCCCGGCCCGGTTCCCGCTGTCGAACTGCTGGAGGGCCAGGTTGTCGAGGGCGCGGGCGAGGTTGGGGAGGTGGGCGACGGGGTCGGCTCCGGCGAGTCGGCGGTAGTAGGTGACGGCCTCGGTGACGGAGGCCAGGGCCGCCGCGTGGTCGCCCATCCTGGATTGACGGATGGCCAGGTTGTTGAGGGCGCCGGCGAGGTGGGGGAGGTGGGCGGCGGGGTCGGCTTCGGCGAGTCGGCGGTAGTGGGTGACGGCCTCGGTGGCGGAGGTCAGGGCCGCTTCGTCGCTGCCAGTCCTGGATTCCTCGGTGTCGAGGGTGGCGAGCTTGTTGAGGGCTTCGGCGAGGTGGGGGGCGAAGGCGGCCGGGTCGGCTTCGGCGAGTCGGCGGTAGTGGGTGACGGCCTCGGTGACGGAGGCCAGAGCCGCCGCGTCATCGCCGGACCTTCGCTGATGGATGCCCAGGTTGCTCAGCGAGTAGGCGAGGTGGGGGAGGAAGGCCTCCGGTTCGGCGTCGGCTAGCTGACGGCAGATCGCGGTGGCCTCCGAGCCGGTGGCGAGTGCGGCTGCCCGGTTGCCGTTGTCGGCCTGCCTGCCGGCGAGGCCGTTGAGGGCGTCGGCGAGCAGGGGGAGGAAAGCGGCGGGGTTGGTGTCGGCGAGATCGAGGTAGTGATCGACGGCCTCGGTGGCGGTGGTGAGTGCGGCCTCCCGGTCGCCGTTGTCGGCCTGTCCGGTGGCGAGGTTGGTGAGGGCACCGGCGAGGTGGGGGGCGAAGGCGTCGGGGTCGGCTTCGGCGAGAACGCGGTAGTGGGTGACGGCCTCGGCGACGGTGGTGAGTGCGGCCGCCCGGTCGCCGTTGTCGGCCTGCCTGCCGGCGAGGTTGTTGAGGGCGTCCGCGAGGTCGGGGAGGTGGGCGGCGGGGTCGGTTCCGGCGAGCCTTCGGACGAGGACGACGGCCTCGGTGGCGGAGGCGAGGGCCGAGCTCAGGTCCCCGCAGGCGGACTGGTGGACGGCGAGGTTGTTGAGGGAGCGGGCGAGGACGGGGAGGTGGATGGCGGGGTCGGTTCCGGCGAGCCTTCGGACGAGGACGACGGCCTCGGTGACGTCGGCGAGGGCACCCGCCCGGTCGCCCTGGTCGGAGCGGCGGTTGGCGAGGGTGTGGAGGGAGCGGACGAGGCCGGGGAGGTGGGCGATGGGGTCGGCTTCGGCGAGTCGGCGGGAGAGGGTGACGGCCTCGGTGGCGGAGGCGAGGGCCGAGGCCCGGTCCCCGAGCCCGGACTGGTGGACGGCGAGGTTGTTGAGGGCGTTCGCGAGGCCGGTGAGCTGGGTGGCCCGGTCGGCTTCGGCGAGTCGGCGGGCGAGGGTGACGGCCTCGGTGGCGGCGGCGAGGGCACCGGTCCGGTCGCCGATGTCGGAGCGGTGGACGGCGAGGTTGTCGAGGCCGGCGGCGAGGTCCGCGAGGAAGACGGCAGGGTTGGCGCGGACGAGCCGGCGGATGAGGGTGACGGCCTCGTTGGCGGCGGAGAGGGCGCCGGTCCGGTCGCCTTGGCCGGAGCGGTGCTTGGCGAGGTTGCGGAGGCTGGTGGCGAGGCGGGGGAGGTGGGCGGCGGGGTCGGCTTCGGCGAGTCGGCGGGCGAGGGTGACGGCCTCGGTGGCGGTGGTGAGTGCGGCCGCCCGGTCGCCGTTGTCGGCCTGGTCGGCGGCGAGATTGGTCAGGGCACCGGCCAGGTCGGGGAGGTGGGCGGCGGGGTCGGCTTCGGCGAGTCGGCGGGAGAGCGTGACGGCCTCGGTGACGGAGGCCAGGGCGCCCGGCTTGTCACCGGCCGTCGACTGCTGGACGGCGAGGTTGCTGAGGGAGCCGGCGAGGGCGGGACGGTAGGCGGGGTCGGCTTCTGCGAGTCGGCGGTAGTGGGTGACGGCTTCGGTGACGCTGGCGAGTGCGGCCGCCCGGTCGCCGACTTCGAACTGCTGGACGGCGAGGTTGTTGAGGGCGGCGGTGAGGTTGTCGAGGAAGGCGGGGTCGACGACCGCGAGTCGGCGGTAGATGCCGACGGCTCGGGTGAAGGCGGTCAGCCCCGCGGCCTGGTCCCCGGTGTGGTGCCGGCGCTGCCCCAGGCGGTTGAGGAGGACGCCGATCTGGTGGTCCGTCGTTCCGGCGGCCGCGAGGGCCGCGTCCAACCGGCGCTGTTCCGCCCGGAGCGCCAGGTGCGGCAGGCCGAAGGAGGTGAACGGGATCGCCTCGGCGAGTTCCTCCAGCCAGACCGGTGCCTCCGGCGCGTCGACGAGTCGTTCGAGCGCCTCCAGGAGCGCTCCGCCCTGTTCCGAGGCCACCGCCAGGGCGGGACGCCAGCGTTCCGCCCCGTCGGCGGTCCATGCGGCGGCCATGCGCGCGGCGGCGGCCTGGTCGGCCGCCGCCGCGCGGTTGAACTGGCGCAGTGCACCCAGGATCTGCTTCTCGTCCAGGCCGTCCAGCGCCGCCGTCAGCAGCTCCTCGTCCTCCCGGAGCGTGCGCAGCGTCAGGTGGTCGGCGATCGGGTCGGGTCGGAGGGCGAGCGGTTCGCCGGGGGCCGGCTGGAGGCAGTCGGTGAGCGCGCCGCGGATCTGTTCCCGCCATCGTGCGTCGTCCGCGAGCTCCTCGACCGCGCGCAGGGCGGCGGCGGTCGCCTTCCGGCCGGTCGGCGCGCGCAGGGTGAGGCAGGTGACGGCGCGGTCCAGGACGTCGAGCGGGACGTCCCCGGTCGTGCCGGTGGCCCGCCGGTAGACCTGGGCCCAGTACGAGCGTTCGTGGTCGAGCACCTCCTCGTACAGTTCGGCTCGGGTGGTGGGGAGCCGGTCCCGGTCCGGGGTGCGGGAGGCGAGGAAGGCGAGCAGCAGGCGGTCCAGGGTGGTCCACTCCTGCGGTGCGGCGTCGGCCAGGTCCTCCGGGGCGAGCGGTCGGCCGCCCGGCAGGAACGCCTCGACGGCGCGCCGTGCCAGCGCCCGCCCGTCGGGGTGCTCGGGAGGCAGCAGCATCGGCGGGCGTTCGCGGCAGAGGTGGCCGTCGCCGTGCCACGCCCGGCGCAGCTCGGGCAGCCACTGCCCGTCGGTGGAGCGGGCGGTCATGAGGACCACGGCGGGAGCGGCGCCGCGTTCGGCGCGGCGGCGCAGCACCCTGAGCAGCTCGCGGGACTCGGCGGGCCGGGCGTCGGCGTAGTCGAGGACGACGAGCGTGGGCGAGGTGACGACACCCAGCCAGTCGAGGCCGGGCGTGTCCTTGCGCAGGTAGCCGGCGTACCAGCCGTGCTGCTCGGAGAGCCGGTGGGCGACTTCGAGGGCGAGCCGGGTCTTGCCCGCGCCGCCGACGCCGTGGACGACGGCGACGCCGGTGTGCTGCCCCTCGGCGACCGAGCGGCACCAGTCGGTCAGGACGGTGAGTTCGTCGCGGGCCTGGAACCGCACCGCGTTGTGCTCGGGTCTCAGCAGCCGCAGCGGGCGGTGGACCTGCGGGTCGAACGGCAGGTACGGCGCGCGCAGCGGGTCGTCGGCCCGGTGCACCGCCGGGGTGTGGGCGTCGTCGGCGCGCCAGAGCCGTGCGATGTCGACGGCGGTGCGCCACTGCCAGTCCGCCGCGTACCGGGCGCCGGTGCGGGCGGCGTCCTCGAAGGCGGCGCCGGTGCCGGTGATCGGCGAGGTGGGCAGGGCGTGGGCGAGGCCGACCGGGTCGAGGACCAGCAGGGGTCGGGCCGGGCCCCGGACCTCGCTGCGGACGAGGTCGTCCCAGTCCTCCGGCCGGTCGGTCCACAGGTCGGTGTCCGGCGGGCGCGGCTCGCCGGGCTCGGGGTCGTCGACGCGGATGCCGAGCAGGGCGTGGCCGGCGCCGCCGTTTCCGGGCGGGTCGACGAGGAGCACGAACGGGTGCAGGCCGGCGTGCAGGCAGGCGGCGGCGAGGGTGACCGCGAGGTCGAGGCAGGTGGCGTGCCGGGGGCTCCACAGAACCTCGGCCGGCTGCCGGACGACCTGCCGTCCGGCCTCGTCGCTCGGTGCCTCGTACGAGTAGGTGATGCCGGCGCCCGCCAGGGCCTCGTACACGGCGCGGGCCTGGTCGAGGCGGCTGCCGCCGGCCGGTCCGGGGAGGCGGACGAGGGCGGCGACCTCGTCGGGGCGGACGTACTTGGCGAGGGCGGCGTCCTCGCCCTCCTGGTTCCAGCGGGGCCAGCTGTTCACGGGCTCACCACGGCGAGGCTGTCCGTCACGGTGAGGTCGCCGGCGCCGGGGACGGCGCTCGCCGTCACCTTGAGGTCGTACAGGCCGGGCGACTGACCGGGCAGGTGGGCGCGGTAGCAGCCCTCGGCGGTGTCCCAGTCCAGCTTCACCTCGGCGGTCCGCTTCCCCGGGGCCTCGGCCTGCCGGAGGGCCGCCCACACCTCGGGCGGCTCGCCGTCGGGGAGGGCGTCGCCGCGCAGCCGGACCCGCAGGGGGACGGGCGCGTCGGCGGGGTGGAGCTCGTCGAGGTCGATGCCCAGGGAGGTCTGCCGTTCCTCGCCGCGGACGGCGGTGAGCGCGGCGCGCTGCTCGTAGGCCTCGACCAGGGCGGGGATCCAGGGGGCGGAGCCGATCGGGCCGTGCCGGTCGCGGGCGCGCCAGCCGGTGGTGTCGTGGCCGCTCATCTCCAGGGGGACGGCGGAGAAGGCGGGGACGGTGCCGTCGCCGTGGTCGTTCTCCCAGCCGTCGAGGTCGAGCCAGCCGGGTGCGGCCTTCCGGACCGTGAGGCGGGTGCCGTCCCAGTGGGCGGCGCCGGGGGTGTCGTGGCTCCAGCCGAGCAGCGGCCGGACCTCGGGCGCGTCGGGGCCGCGCGGGATGACCCGCCAGCCGTCCTCGATGTCCTGGTGCAGGACGAACCCGGCCTCCGCGTCCGCGCCGAGTCCGGGGATCGCCAGCTTGTGCGGGTGGCGGGCGGTGCCGGTGGTGGCGTCCCAGACGGCGGGGTAGCGGGGCAGCAGATCGGCGACGCCGGGCCAGGACCGGAGCAGGTCGCTGACGTCGTCGAGCCGGATCCCGGCCAACCGGACGCCGTTGGCCAGCATGTCGAGTGCCTTGGGGGCGCCGCGGTGCGGGGTGCCGAGGGTGATCAGGGCGCGGCAGAGCGGCCAGCCCTCCAGCGGGCCGAGCCAGTGGCGGGCGACCAGGCCGCCCATCGAGTGGCCCACCACGACGACGCGGCCGGCGCGTTCGGCCTCGCTGTAGTCCTGGAGGCGTTCGTGGACGTCGGCGGCGAGCAGCCCGGCGGCGTGGGCGACGCCGAGCCGGAAGTCGTAGGGGAAGACGACCACGTTGGCGGCCGGGTCGCGCCGGTCGGGGTGGCCCTCGTCGAGCCGGACGCCGGGCAGGGCGCGCAGCCCGTCGAGGAGCCGCTCGTAGCCGGGGACGACCGTCCAGCCGGGCAGCAGCCGGCGGGAGCGGATCAGCCCGGTCGGCCGGAGCGGCTGGTCGGGGGTGAGGCGGCCGGGTCTGGCGAGCAGTCCGGCGATGTCGCCGAATCCCGCGTCCCAGACGGTCTTCCCCGGCCGTCCGCCCGCCCCCGGACGTTCCAGTACGCTGCCGCCGATGCCTGGCAGGACGTACACGAGATGCCTGCGTGCCACGCTCGCTCCACTCGACTCGGTGTGGTGGTGTCGTGGCGTCGTGGTGCCGTCGACCCGACCCCCCTGGTCAGGACCGCACTTCCGACGCCGTGGTGTCGAGGCCCATGGTCCGGTGCCGGCGGGCCGGGGGTGCACGGTTCCGGCCGTATGGTGGCCAAGTTGAGACACGTGCCCGGGGCGGGGTGGATCGGGAGTGCCCGGACCGTTCCGGCGTTCGGTCGGGGCGGTTGGTTCGGTCGGGTCGGGTCGGGTCGGGTCGGTTGGTTCGGTCGGTTGGGTTTCGGTCGGTGGCGGTGGCGGGGTGGGCGCGTGCCCCGGGGCGGGGCGGGCGGACGCCCGGACGGGCGGTCTCTTGATCGGCGCTGGTCGGGGGCGGATAATCGCCCGCATGACCGCCTCCGCCGCTGCCTCCGGGTGCCTCGTGCGACGCCTGCACGTCGACCTGGCGCGGGTGTGCGCGGCCGCCTGTCGACGGTGAGTGCTCCAACCTCCCCTCCCCTCAGGCGTTCTCGGCACCGGAGTGTGTGTTCATGTCCCTGACCTTCCACTGGTTCCTGCCCACCAACGGCGACAGCCGGCACGTCGTCGGCGGCGGGCACGGCTCGACGCCCGGCACGGCGGGGACGGACCGGCCGCCGTCCGTCGCCTACCTGGGGCAGATCGCCCGCAGCGCCGAGCAGTTGGGCTTCGAGGGGGTGCTGACGCCGACCGGCGCGTGGTGCGAGGACGCCTGGCTGACGACGGCGATGCTCACCCAGGTGACGGAGCGGCTCAAGTACCTGGTGGCGTTCCGGCCGGGGCAGATCAGTCCGACGCTGGCCGCGCAGATGGCGGCGACGTACCAACGGCAGTCCGGCGGAAGGCTGTTGCTCAACGTGGTGACGGGCGGCGAGTCGGCGGAGCAGCGCGCGTACGGGGACTTCCTCGACAAGGACGCACGGTACGCCCGGACCGGCGAGTTCCTGTCGATCACGCGCAGGCTCTGGGCGGGGGAGACCGTCGACCACGACGGGCCTCATCTCCGGGTGGAGCGTGCGAAGTTGAACCGCCTGCCGGATCCGGTGCCGACCGTCTACTTCGGCGGCTCGTCCCCGGCCGCGGGCGACGTCGCCGCCCGGTACGCGGACGTCTACCTCACCTGGGGCGAACCGCCCGCCCAGGTACGGGAGAAGCTCGCGTGGGTCCGTGAACTGGCCGCCGCACAGGGGCGGGTGGTGCGGTTCGGGATCCGGCTGCACGTGATCACCCGGGACACCTCGGCGCAGGCGTGGGCGGAGACCGAGCGGCTGCTGGCGGCGATGGACCCGAAGCGGATCCGGGAGACCCAGCGGGCGCTGGCGGAGAGCGAGTCGGAGGGGCAGCGCAGGATGCTGGCGCTGCACGGCGGTTCGGCGGCGCGCCTGGAGGTCCACCCGGGTCTGTGGGCGGGCATCGGGCTGCTGCGGGGCGGCGCGGGGACGGCGCTGGTCGGCAGTCACCGGGAGGTCGCCGACCTGATCACCGAGTACCACGAGCTGGGCATCGACGAGTTCGTGCTCAGCGGGATGCCGCACCTGGAGGAGGCGTACTGGTTCGGCGAGGGGGTGCTGCCGCTGCTCGCGGAGCGCCACCTGTGGCAGCGGCCGGTGTAGACGGCCGGTGTAGACGGGCGGTGAGCGCGGCTGGGTGGTCACGGGCCGCCCGGTCGGCGCCTTTTGCCCGAAAGGGAACGTGAAGGGTGGGGATGTCCCCCGAGCGGATCCGGGGGTGTGCTGTCGTGAACTCCGGGCGCCCGGTTCCTAGCGTTGGAGGCATGACACCACCTCACATACCGCTGCGCGACCACACCCTGGGCTCGCGCCGCCCGGCGCTGCGGGCGACGGCGCTCGCCGTTGCCCTGGCCGCTTCGGCGCTCGCGGGCACCCCCGCCGCGTCGGCCGCCTCCGCCTCCGCCGAGGCCTCGACCTCCTCGTCCGCCCGCGGCCTGGACCGCTACTACGGCCAGCGCCTCGACTGGCGCAGCTGCGTCCAGGGACCGGACGACCAGGTGGGCGCCGAGCTGGAGGGGGCGGGCGCGCGCTGCGCGGACGTGACCGTGCCGCTCGACTACGGCGACCCCCGGGGCCGCACGATCACCGTCGCGATCTCCCGGATCGAGGCCACCGACACCCGCCACCGGATCGGCCCGCTGCTGCTCAACGACGGCGGCCCGGGCGCCCAGACCCTCGGCGCCCCGCCGCGCATCCACACGGCGCTCAAGGAGACCGCCGCGCGCTACGACATCATCGGCATGGACCCGCGCTTCGTCGGCCGCAGCACCCCGCTGGACTGCGGCTGGCCGGTCGGCACCAGCCTCGTCTCCGCGGGCCTCGACCGGGCGAGCTTCGACCGGCAGGTGGCCTTCCAGAAGGACCTGGCGGCCAAGTGCCGCGCGGCTGCCGGACCGCTGCTGCCGCACGTGAGCACCCGCAACACGGCCCGCGACATGGACGTCGTCCGGGGCGCGCTCGGCGAGCGGAGGATCTCCTACCTGGGGTTCTCGTACGGCACTTACCTCGGCACGGTGTACACCCAGATGTTCCCCGGCCGCTACGACCGGGTGGTCCTCGACGGGGCGCTCGACCCGCGCACGTACGGACCGGTGCTGCTGCCGAACCTGCTGGCCGAGAACGAGCAGGCGCTCGCCGACTGGGCGGTCTGGGCGGCGGCCCGCCACGACACCTACGGGCTCGGCCGGACCGGGGAGGAGGTGACCGCCGGGATCCTGCGGACCGTCGAGGCCTCGGCGCGCGCTCCGCTGAGCGTCGGGAGCGGCGCCGACACCTTCCTGATCGACGACACCCGGGTGCCGTTCCTGCTCTTCGCCGGGCTCGCGGACGACACGGACGAGGCGCGCGCGGGCCTCGCCGAGCAGATGGCCGTGCTCGCCGAGGCGGCCGCGGGCAGGCCGGCCGTGCCGTCGGCGGCGTTCACCGCCACGCTGCGGTTCGGGTTCACCGGGGACGCGTCGCCGACCGGCAGCGCGCAGCAGGCGGTCATGTGCGGGGACGCCGCCGCGCCGCGCGACCCCGAGGCGTACTGGCGGAAGATCGAGCGAAGCCGCGCCGAGCACCCGCTGTTCGGCCCGATGGTCGACAACATCAACCCGTGTGCGTTCTGGGACCGCCCGCGCGAGGCGCGCACCGAGGTGCGGAGCGACGCCAAGGTGCTGATCGTCGCCGCCACCGGGGACCCGCGCACCACCTACCGGGACAGCGTCGCGCTGCACGGGCTGCTGCCCGGCTCCCGGCTGGTGACGCTGGAGGGCGCCAACCGGCACGCGCTCTACGGGCTGTACGGAAACGCGTGCGTGGACGACACGGTCAACGCGTACCTGGCCGGCGGCCGGCTGCCGAAGGGGGACCGGACCTGCGCCAAGTAGCGGACGGTGCCCCGGCGGTCCGACCGCCAGGCCGTCCGACCGCCCGGCCGCCCGGCGGCACTGCCGTCGGGCGGCCGGGGGCGTCAGGTGCGCGCGCGGCCGGCGGGTACGGACAGCGCGGCGTCGGCGGCGGCGAGGATGTTCCGGAACGTGCGGGTGATGATCGGCCGGGCGAGCCGGCGGGTGAGCACGGCGCCGAGCAGGGGGACGCCGACCTCCGCGCGGGTGGTCCATTCGACGTGGGTCCCGCCGTCGACCTCCGTGAAGGTCATCCGGCCCAGCTCGTGGCGGGACGGCGGCAGGCTCCGGTCGACGACGTACTCGGTGACGTACGGCGGCTCGTACCGTGTGATGCGCTCGCTGAACCACCCGATGAGCCAGAGGTGGCTGCGGACGGCGCCGACACCGTACGGCGCGCCGTCGCCGCGCCGGGTGAGGCGGCAGCGCAGCACCAGGGGCGAGGCCGTGTAGTTGGTCGTCGTGGTGAGCCAGGCGAACACGTCGTCGACGGGTGCGCCGATGACGCGTTCGACGGTCATGGTTTCCATGGCGGGCGTCCTCTCGGTCGAGTGGGCGCAGCTGTCGGCTGCGTCCTCGCGCGCCAGGGAGACGACCCGTGCCGGTGGACCGTGACAGCCCCCGGATGTGACGCGCGTCACGGCATGGCCCCGTGTCCCGTGTCCCGTGCCCGGTGGCTCGCCGGCCCACCGGCTCGCCGCCCGCCGGGTCACTGCTCGCCGAGGGCCATCCACTTCTCCGGCGTCGTCAGCGGCGCGAACCCGACCTTGGCGTAGACCTCGTGGGCGTCCGCCGTGGCCAGCAGGACGCGGCGCAGGCCGTACGGGGCGAGGTGGTCGCGGACGGCGGCGGCCAGCGCCGTGCCCAGGCCCTTGCCGCGGGCGGCGGGCTCGATGTACACGTCGCAGAGCCAGGCGAAGGTGGCCCGGTCGGTGACGACGCGGGCGTAGCCGAGCTGGGTGCCGGCGGCCCGGTCGTAGACGCCGAAGTTGAGCGAGCCCGCGATGGCGGTGTCCTGCTTCTCCCGGGGGCGGCCCTTCGCCCAGTAGGAGTCCTGCGACAGCCACCGGTGGACCAACCCGGTGTCGAGGCGCGCGGGGTCGGTGGAGATCTCGTAGCCGTCGGGGAGGGCGCCGGGGAGGGCGCCGGGGAGGTCCTCGGGGAGGCCGTCGGGGTGGCCGTCGGAGAGGTCAAGGTCACTGGTCATGGCGGGATCCAAGCAGAGCGGCCCCACGGGGATCCATCGGATATCCGCGGGGCCGGTGCGCCCGGGCCGTGTCAGATCCGGCGCAGCGAGAAGGTGTCGCCCGGCGCGCCCGCGAAGGCGAGGTCCAGTCGGCCGGAGAGCGCGTACACGCCGCCGCCGGGGCCGGGCGTGACGGCCGTCGGCGCGAGGTCGGCCGAGGGCCGGACGGCGGTGAGCCGGGCGGTGCGCCAGCCGTCGGAGGAGCGGAGCTCGACCGAGGCGTCACGGCCCGCGCCGGCCAGCCCGTTGGTCACGCCGACGATGCTGCCGTCGGGGCGTCCGAGCAGGCCGTCCAGGTGCAGCAGGGCACCGGACGCACCCGCCCCGCCCGTACCCTGCCCGCCCGTACCAGCCCCGCCTGCGCCCGCCCCGCCCGTGACCGGGATCGGGCGGACGTCCGCCGGGCGGCGCACCGGCACCTGCCAGAGCGTCCCGTCGTCCCACTTGCCGATGATCAGCCGGCCGTCCCGGAAGACGATCCCGTTCAGCCCGTAGCCGCCCGGCGCCGGGGCGAGCCGGGCGTCGCGGACCAGCACGGAGGCCGTGCCGTCCACGCCGATCCGGTACACCACCGGGGCCAGCGAGTCGGTGACGTACGCGGTGCCGTCCGGTCCGAAGGCCACGTCGTTGGCGATGTGCGGGCCGCCGTCGCCGGCCACCGCGGCCAGGTCGGCGTAGAACAGCCGGCGGCCGGTCTCCAGGTCGTAGGCGCCGAGGCCGGCGAGCCGGCCGGTGGTCGCGGCGGAGCTGCGTTCGCCGAGGCCGTTGTCGCCGTTGGCCAGCAGGACCCGGTCGCGCGCCCGGTCGACGTGCAGGCCGATCACGGAGACCAGCGTGTCCGGCTCGTCGACCAGGGTGCGGACGCCGCCGTCGGGGCGGACCACGGAGACCGTGCCGTGGCGCAGCGAGCCGACCAGGAAGCGCTGCCGGTCCTGGTCCCAGGTGGCGCCCTCCGGGACGAGGGTCGGGGCGTGGCCCTGGATGACGGCCGGGCCCCGGCCCGCGTGGCCGCCGTGGGCCGCGGCGGGCAGTGCCCCGCTCGCGCTGAACAGGACGCCGGCCGCGGCGGCGGTGACGGCGGCCCGGAGGAGCTGACGGTTCATCGGGGTTCTCCCTGCGAAGTGGCGCGTTCGGCTGGTGGCACCAGCCTCGCGGGGCGGCGCGGGCTTCAGCAGTGCCTGTGGATACTGGCAGTGCGACTACCAGGAAGGGCGGGGGGAATGGGTGACGCGGAGGACCGCCGCAAGGCGCTGTCGAGCTTCCTGCGCAGCCGGCGTGCCCGGCTGACGCCGGAGGAGGTCGGCATGGCGCCGGGGGTGCGGCGGCGTACCCCGGGGCTGCGGCGTGAGGAGTTGGCGCTGCTCGCGGGCGTCGGGGTGACCTGGTACACGTGGCTGGAGCAGGGGCGGGCGATCAATCCGTCGCCGGAGGTGCTGGCGAGCCTGGCCCGGACGCTGCGGCTGGACCGGGCGGAGACGGCGTACCTGTTCCGGCTGGCGGGGGGCCGTCCCGGGGAGCCGGGCGTCGACGTGGCCGACGAGGTGCCGGCGCCGTTGCTGCGGCTGATGCACGCGCAGTGGCCGGCGCCGGCGTTCGTGATGGACGCGGACTGGGCGATCCGGGCCTGGAACCCGGGTGCGGACGCGCTGTTCGGACTGTCCGGCTGGGATCCGGCCGACTGCAACCTGGGCTGGGTGGTGTTCGCCAACTCCGTTCACCGGGCGCGGACGGTGGAGTGGGAGTACCACGCCCGCCGGACCCTGGCGCAGTTGCGCTCCGCCTACGCCGAGCGCGGTGGTGACGGTGCGCCGGCGGCGCGGCCGCTGGCCCGGCTGATCGAGCGGCTGCGGGCGGCGTACCCGGAAGCGGACCGCTGGCTGGACGAGCACCAGGTGCTGGAGCGGGTCGGGGCGGAGAAGGAGTTGGTGCACGAGGAGCTGGGGGTGCTGCGGATCGACCAGGTGGTACTCCAGGCTTCGGGCGGGCTGCAGTTGGTGGTGCTGACGGCGCGTGACGCGGAGACCGGTGACCGGCTGCGCCGCCTCGCTCCGGCCGCCGTCCGGGTCTGACGGGCGGGCCCGGGGCCGGTTCTCCAGGGGGATTGTCCGTATGCGTCACCCCTTGTCCGGGGGCGACGAATCCGGTGTCCCTGGCTGCGACGATGGCCCGCAAACTAATGGTGATATGACAGGCGTGTAAGAACATTATGCTGGCCGCGTTCACGGCTTCTCCCCGTGTTCTCCGCTCAAGAAAACAGGTCTGCTTGATGAAGTTGCCCAAGGTGTCCGCCGTCATCGCCGCGGCCGCACTGGCGCCCACCGTCCTGTTCCCGTCGATGGCCTCCGCCGCCGACCAGCCGAAGCCCGCCGGGGTGTCCGGCCCGGACGCGGCCTCCGACGCCGCCGATGACTCCCAGGAGGCGGCGGACCGCGCCGAGGTGCAGCGGATCCTGGCCGACAAGTCCACCGGGCGCGGTGTCCGGGAGGCCGCCGAGAAGGCCCTCGCCGGCACCGCCGCCGACCTGCGCCACTTCCTCACGGTCGAGCTGGGCGAGCAGCGCCAGGTCGACGACCGGGTCGAGGCGTTCAGGCTCATCGCCACCGGCGGACCCGCCGTCAAGAAGGCCGCCGCCGCCGCGCTCGAAGGCTCCTACGCGGACCTCGTCAAGTTCCTCAAGGAGGGCCGGTTCGCGGCCCGGGCCGAGGACGACGACCGCGCCGAGGTGCAGCGGATCCTGGCCGACAAGGACTCCGGCGTCAGCGTCCGCGAGGCCGCCCAGAAGGTCGTCAACGGCACCGCCGCCGAGCTGCGCCACTTCCTGGAGGTCGACCTCGCGAACGCGCGCGTCATCGACGACCGGGTCAAGGCCACCCAGCTCCTGAGCACCGGCGGGCGGGCCGTCAAGGCGGCCGCCGAGAAGGCCCTCCGGTCCGGCAGCCCGGAGGCGGTCCGCAAGTTCCTCACCGAGGGCCAGCACATCGCCCGCGCCGAGGACGACCGGGTCGAGATCCTGACCCTGCTCGCCGACAAGGAGATCAGCCCGGCCGTCTTCGAGGCGGCCCAGAAGGCCCTCGGCGGGACGCCCGCCGACCTGCGCCGCTTCCTGGAGGTCGGTCTCCCGAGCCTGCGCGAGGGCGAGGACCGGTTGCTGCTCACGCAGATCATGCACAAGGGCGGCCCGGCCGTCCGCAAGGCCGCCGGCGCCGCCATGAGCGGCACCCACGCGGACGTCGTCAAGTTCCTCAAGGAGGGCCAGTTCACGGCCCGCGCCGAGGACGAGGCCGCCGAGGCCGCTGCTGCTGCCGCCGCTGCCGCCGCTGCTGCCAAGCCGACCACCCCGCCGGTCGAGCAGGCGGGCCAGGCGCAGAACACCGGTGCCGGGCAGGTCCAGCCGGCGGTCCAGACCGGTCGGACCGGCCAGGCGGCCCAGACCGCGCAGACCGCCGACGTCGCGGGCACGCAGGCGAACCCGGCCACGGCCGTGACCCCGGCCCCGGCCGTGGCGCCCGCACGGGCGGCCGGCACCACCGGCACCACGGCTGCCGCCTCCGGCCAGCTCGCCGCCACCGGCGTGGACGAGGGCCTCGGCTGGGAGGCCGGCGGCGCCGCCGCGGCCGTCGCCGCCGGTGCGGCGCTGGTCGCCGTGTCCCGCCGCCGTCGCTCCGCCGAGGGCTGACGGCGCCGCCCGCGGTAGGACCAGGTGCCCCGGCCGACCGGCCGGGGCACCTCGCGTCCGCCACGCGCCGCAAGGGCGCCCGTCAGGTGGCCGTCAGGCGGCCGTCAGATGCCGGGAACGGCGTCCTTCGGAACGGTGTGCCAGTTGGTGACCACCGGCTTGTCCACCTTGGTCGGGCCGACCGGGAGGCCGGCCGGGTCCGGGTCGGCCTTGCCGATGCCGACGATGACGTCGGTGAACTCGACCGCCTGGTTCCCCTTGGTGGTCTTGGGGTTGACGCCCGCGTACGCGGTCTTGCCGCCGCTGAGGACGATCGGCTCGCCGACGGCCTGCTCGGCGTTGGCGGCCTCGATGCCGCCGGAGCCGAAGGCGATGGTCGCGTGCACGCCCGGGAGCGTGCAGGTGACGCCCGGCTTGGCCCGGGCGGTGATCAGGATGTACCCGCCGGCCTGGGACTCGGTCCTGGCGGTGAGGGCGAGGTCCTTGGCGCCGCAGTTCCGGTCCGCGGAGGCGGACGATCCGGCGGGCGGCGCGGCCTTCGTGACCGACGCGGCCGGGGTGGCCGGGGTGGCCGAGGTGGTCGACGGGGCGCTCGGGGCACTCGGGGCGGCGCCCGGGGCGGTCGGCGCCGCCGTGGCCGCGGACGTGGCCGCCGGACCCGCCGCGCCGGGAGCGGAGTCGCCGTTCTCCGGACCGCAGGCGGTGGCGGCGGCGGCGAACGCCGCGAGGGCGGCGGCGGTGAGGACGAGGCGGCGCGTACGCATGCGGGGCTCCCGGGTCGTTCCGCCGGTGCGGTTCACCGGCGGAACCACGGTAGGCCGGGCCCGTCGACGACCCGGTCCGCGAGATATCCCGATCCTGTCCCAGAAACGCAGCCGCCGGGAACAGGCCGCCAACCCCCTTCCGCCGTCCGCCGATCCACCCTGACACCAGGCCGAGCCGGGGCCTCGGCCTGGCGTCAGACCAGGTGCCGGGATGGGCCCTAGGGTCGCCGGAGGACGTAGGTCTCGAACCCGGCGACCCTGCCGGCCGTGACGAAGCCCGCCTTGGTGAGGACACGGCCTGAGGCCGGGTTGTCCGGGTGGTGCCGGGCACGGACCGAGTGCAGGTCCAGGTGCCCGAGGGCCCATTCGAGGAGCGCCCTCAGGGCCTCGGTGGCGTGGCCGCGGCCCCAGGCGTCGGCCCGCAGGATGTAGCTGACGGTGGCGTCCGGACCGTCCAGGCGCAGCTTGACGACGCCCAGGAGGTCGGCCTCCTCCGTGATGCCGAGGATGTACAGCGCGCGAGGGTGCCGCCCGGCGGAGGCGATCGCCCTGCCCGTGTAGAGCCGTGCCTCCGTCTCGTCCATCGGTCCCCGCCCGAGCAGCCTGGTCGACTCGGGGCCGTAGATCCGCCTCAGCGCTTCGGCGTCCCCAGCCGTGAGTTCACGCAGTTCGATCACCCGCACGCCCCCGCGAGGAGGCCGGCGAGCTCTCCGGCGGAGGGCCGGTCCGCGGGGCCGGCGAGCAGTGCCGAGCGCAGCACCCGCTGCAACTCGGGCCAGGGCGTCGTCGGTGCGAGGGGAACGCCTCCGGCGGCGATGGCCTGGCGGAGCCCCGCCGGTCCGATCCGTCGGGGGTCGATCCCGGCCGCCGCGTAGTCGAGGGGCCAGGCACCGGTTGCGCAGGTCCAGATGACCCCGGCGAGGGCGTACACGTCGGTGGCCCGGGTCGTCCTGACGGGTTGCGGCCCCTCGGAGATCCGGGAGGCCAACTCGGGCGCGGTGAGGTGGATCATGGTCCCGCCGAAGGCGGGCCAGGGAACGGTACCGAGCTCGCGGGACCACGCGAAGTCGAGGAGCCTGACGCCCTGTTCGGTGTGGATCCCGTGCTGCGGCTGGAGGTCGCCGTGCACCCACCCGGCGGCGTGGAAGTCGGCGACCACCCGGCAGAGGTCGACCGCACCGGCCACTGCCCGGTCCCGGCCGGCCCCGCCTCGTCGTACCGGCTGGAAGACCTGCCAGGTGGACGGCCCCTCCAGCCACGGGGTGACGTACCAGAAGCCGTCTCCGAAACGGACGGCCGTCACCGTGTACCCGGGGAGCCGGTCCAGGACGGCGGCTTCGCGGGCGGTGGTCCCGGCGGCGTCACCCGTGCCGATCTTGATGCTCACGGCCGAGAGCGGACCGGTGGCCCTCCATACGGCCGAGCCCCGGCGGTCGCTGATCTCCTCCAGCTCGACCGGCCCGCAGACCGCCTCCGCGGCGCTCAGCGCTTCTGCGGCATCGGAAGCGAACTCGCCCATTCTCGTACTGCCTTCCATTCGCAAGGGATGTGCTCGAAGACGTCCCGGCCGTCGTCCACCGCCACGGACAGCGCCGTGGCAAGGTCGGGAGTTGCTTCCAGGAACTTCGGGTCCAGCGGCCGGACGCCCGCCCGCACCGGGAGGAACGAGAACGGGGGCGGCGGGATGCTCTGCCCGCGCCGGCCGGTCTCGACCGCTCCCTGGGCGAACTTCCCGAACATCACGCCGACCGGGGCGTAGAGGTTCTTCAGCGCCCAGTGCGGCCAGGTCAGCAGTTCCCGGTGGTCCGCCCCCTCGCAGTGCCCGACGAGCACCACGTTCTCGCACGCGAGGACACCGTACGGCCTGCCCATCAGGGGACGGACCCACTCCGCGGCCTGGACCCCGGCGTAGAACAACTCCGCTTCTACGGCGTAGCGGTGGCTGCCCGGGGTGATCTCGTAGACGGTCCAGCCGGTCATGTCCCGCCGCACGGAAGGGCGCAGGAACGGGCAGTGCTCGGTGAGGTCGGCGAGGTAGCCGTTCACGTCCACGCTGGCGGGGTTCTCCGTGCGGGCCTCGGTGAGGCGGAGCGCCCCGGTTGTGGGCCGGGACGCTCCGTCGAGTGGTGCGGTGATCACAGGTAGGACGCCGCCGGGGTGAGGTCGTCGCCGTCGCCGGGGCCGGGCTTGGGGCCGCAGTCCCACTCGGCGGTGACGGTGCCGGTCTCGCGGTACTGGGCGAGGGCTTCGGTGTTCACCGTGCCGTCGGCGTTGGTGAACCAGATCTCCGGCAGCGGCCCGTACGCCTCCTCGTACGCGTCCACCCACGAGATCGGGCCGAAGCCCTTCATCTCGACGTGGAACAGCTTGCGGCCGGCGTGGCGGAGGGTGAACGCCTCGTGCGCGGCCGGGTCCGCGACGAGGGTGTGCCACGCCGCGTCGATCGCGCCGGAGAACATCTGCGGGGCGGTGTCGCCCGCGTCGATCCGGCGGGCGGTGATGGTGAAGAACTTGCCCAGCTCGTCCAGTTCCACGGTGGAGCTGGGGGTGGTGGCGGTGCTCACGTGCCTCTCCAATCGGGTTGGCTCTGCTCGCCCGGGTGCGGGCGGGCAGTCGTGCGTGGTGCCCCGGCCCGTCATGGGGTTCACGACGAGCCGGGAGTTCATGGGGCGCCCGGGGGCGCGGGTCGACGGTCAGTAGCGGCTGGAGGCGATGAGCGCGGTGGCCACGACCGCGAGCAGGACCAGCGCGACCGTCTGCGCGATGGCCACCGGCAGCGGGGTCGGGAGTCCTCGGGCGGCCCGGTCGGCGGCCTCGCGGTACTCCTCCTGTCCGTTGTCCACGGCGGCCTACGCCGGGCGCTTGTCGAGCGCGGCCCGCATCGCGGCGCGGCGGCGGGGCCGGCGGGCGCGGGCGATGCAGTCGTCGCAGATCGAGTGGCAGGTGCTCTCGGTGTCACCGGGGGCCTGGAGCGTGGTGCCCGCGCAGACCAGCGTTTCGCGGTGGCAGACCCAGCAGGTTCCCTGCCGGTAGCCGTCGGGGCAGTCCACGACCACCCCCTCGCCCACGATCCGTACCGGCGTTGGCGGGGGGATGTCCCCTCGGACGGGGAGCGGCGGGGTCACGCGGACGGGTAGCGGTTGGGCGCTCATTCCGCGGGCTCCAAGTCGGTCAGGAGGACCATCTGCGGGTAGGGGTCGCTGGAGCTGTCCGGGTTCACCCAGGCGTGGTTGGCGCGCTTGCTCGGGGTCTCGGCGACGGTGCCCGTCCAGCCGGCCGTCCGGTGCCGGACCGGGTCTCCCTGGATCACACTGTTCACAGTTGCGCCTCTCCATCGGGTCGGGGCGTGCGGTGTGGTGGTGCTCGTTGCCGGTCAGGCCGCGCGGCCGGCGGGGTGGCGGTCGACTCCCACGACGACCACCGCGTCGGTGCCGGGGTGGGTCCTGATGTAGTCGGCCGACAGGAGGAAGCCGAACCGCCCGCAGATGTCGCAGCTCCAGGTGTCGTCAGCGGGTGACGGGGAGTCGTACAACGTCTGGAGGAAGCAGAACGGGCACAGCGGCGGCGGTTCCATGCGCTGGCCGGCGGCCGTGGACATGGTGGCTACGCCGCCGCTCTGCGGGCCTTGCAGTCCCGGCAGGGGCAGGTGGAGAGCACGGCGTCCCGTTGGAGCAGGGAGCCCACCGAGGGGGCGCGGCCGGCCGGGTTCTGCGCCACGTAGTCGTCCAGCGGGCTCCAACCGGCGGGGGCCTGGCTCAACTCGTGCTTCGCGGGGCCGGCCACGACCTCGTGGTACTCATGCGGGGGGTTGCGTCTTGCCATCGGTCTGGCCTCCTTCGCCGTGGCGGTGGGGGGTGCGTGATAGACCGTAGGGAGTCGGCTACAGACGGTGCCAGGAAGTTGCACGTGGTTGCACAGCAATCACCCGAGAGAGCCAATTGCCTCTGTGATCAGGGTGCGAGCGGCAGCGCCGTGCACGGCATCTGCGGACAGCTCCGCGAACCGGCTGACATACATCGCCACCTCGGAGGGCTGCGTGATCTGGAGGTACCCGGAGACGAGTTCGACGTTGGCCTGCGCCGAGTCGTAGAGCGAGAAGGCTTCGACGTGCATCGAGTGACGCAGATAGCCCCTCGGAATGATCCCCAGGCTCACGTTCGCCAGGGACGCGACGGCGATCAGGTGGGTGAGTTGGCCGGCGGCAACCTCCGTGCCGCCGAGGCCGTGGTGCAGACATGCCTCTTCGATGATGAAGGCGAAGGTCTTCCCGTGGTCTCTCAGAATCTCCTGTCGCTCCATACGCACCTGCACGGCCTCCTCCACGTCGTCCACGGCAACACGGCGGCGTTGGGTGGCCTGGAGTACCGAGCGGGTGTAGTCCCGGGTCTGGAGGAGACCGTGCAGGATGCCAGGTGTGTACGCCCGGAACCGCGTGGTTCGCTCGTACAACGGGAGGACCATCTCTTGGGCACGCTTGAGCCCGCTCCGCTCCATGCGTCGCCACTCGGTGAACATGGTCTCTACCGAGCGGAGGGAAGCCACCAGGTCCGCGGCCTGGTCGTCTGCTCCGCAGGCCCGACACCAATCTCTGATGTCCCGCTCGGACGGTGCGGTGATCGCGTTCTCGATGCGGGAGCACTTCGATTTGCTCCAACCGCACGCGAGGGCAAGAGCAGGCCCGGTGAGCCCGGAGTCCTTACGGATCTCCTTAAGCCGTTCGGCGAGAGCCTTCCGGGCCTGCTGAACGCTCGATGAGCGAGAGGTGCGCATCTCGATCGACTACTTGAGCACGTAGTCCTTGTGCGGAGTCGCCCTATGCCACACGGTCTCGAAGGCTTTCTTCACGAGCTGAACGACGGTGGGCTCGGTCATCCACTCCCGGTCTACGACGTCCCCGTCACCCGAGAAGAAGGTGAACATGACCTTGGAGTCATCGAACATCCACAGGTCAGTTCCGGGCAGTGCGATGTCTGCTGCCAACCGGCGCGGAAGCCAACGGACCTGCTCGCCGATAGCCTCGTTCAGGAACGTCACATGGTGCTCGTAGCGGATGTACTCCGTGACCGGTTCTGAGACGATCCGAGCCCGGCGCATGACCACGCCACGGTCAATCGCTTCTCCAGCGAAGGCAGTCCAGCCTTGGAACCACTCCGGCCGGTCATCCGGACCGTAGCGAAGACCCTCCCGATAGCGCTGGAACTGCGGGTCGTTCGGCGTGTAGTTGTCGCGCATCTCCAAGTGCACAGCGGAGAACTCGGCCTCCGCCATAGCCTTGGCGATTGGGTTGGCCACGCTACTACCTCTCGTCCTCATGAGTGGCCAGCCTCGCGGCGAGGTCCACGATGAACTTGATCATTTCTTCGGGGAGGCGAATCACGGTCTCGTGGTCGGGCACATCAGTCGAGTGCCCGGGGACCGAACCAACCTCCTTGCAGCGGCTCAAGTCCTCATCGCTGGCCTTGTAGGACTGGATGAGCAGGTCGCCGTTCTCTGGATCGCGCCAGATCGTCGGCGAGTCGACCTCTGGCGTGTTGGAGATGATCCCGATGAACTGTAGGGGCTCCACGATGCTCCCTGTGTCTCTGGTTCCGCGTAGTTGCACAATCGGTGGGCACATCCTGGCGGGTACACGACCGACCTGTCAGGAGTATTCGTTTCTGACGACCAGCCAGCTTAGTCACCCGAAGTTGGGCGAAGGCGCAAGTAGCCCCGTGGGTACGGGGGATGCTCCGTTCGGCCTGGCGCTCGATACCTCCGAGGTCGCAGAAGGCCGCTACGAGGGGCGAGGGTGGGGCCTGGTACCAGCGGTCGGCGGGGCTGGTGGAGCGGCGGTGGGTCGAGGCCGCGGGGGTGGGGCCTGGTGCCAGCGGCCCGATTTCGACGCCGTCGGCGAGGAGCTGCTGCACGGCGGCGGCGGCCTGGTGGCGGTAGGGGTGGCGGGGTGGGGTCGGGCCGGGCTTCCGCCGTCACGCCAGGTGCGGCGCCGGGTGGGCGACGCCTCGCGCGGTGGTGCGGAGCGGGGGACACTGCGAAGCATGGGACAGCGTGATGTTTCGGTGGCTCGTGAGGTGGCGGCTCCGGCGGCGCGGGTCTGGGAGTCGATGACGAACCTGGAGTCGATGCCGCGGGTGCTGAGCGGCGTGGACTCGGTGGAGGTGCTCACACCCGGCCCGTTCGCCGTGGGGACCCGCTGGCGGGAGACCCGGCGGATGCTCGGGAAGTCGGCCACCGAGGAGATGTGGGTGACGGTCTGCGACGCTCCGGCGCGGTACGTCACCGAGGCGGACAACTCGGGCATGCACTACGTGTCGGAGTTCCGGCTGGTGGAGCACTCGCCGGGGCGGACGACCGTGACCATGACCTTCTCCGCCCGGCCGCAGCACGGCGACAAGCTGCCGCTCGTGGCGCGGCTGCTCGGCGGCCTGGGGGCGAAGGCGGTGGCGAAGGCGATCGCCAAGGACCTGGCGGACGTGGCCGCCGCGGTGGAACGCGACCCCCGGGGTAGCTCGGACGGGTCCTGAGCCGGGCCACCCTGCCGGCGTCGGTGGGGCCGTCTGGCGGCCGTCGGGCCTCGAACGCGGCCGGTGCGGTGGCCGTCTGACGTCCGGACAGGACTTTGATCAAGGTCCTGTCGGTGCGTACACTCCGCTGTGATCGGGGGGTCGGCTGTCTCCCCGTGTGCCGAAACACATCAGGGGGAAAACATGGGGGCTGTATCTCGTCCCGGCAGGTTCGTCGGTCGACTGGCGTCGGTGGTGGTGGCCGCGTCCGCCGTGGTGGGGGTGACGGGCGGAAGCGCCCACGCGACGATCGGCACCTTCGTCATCTCGGAGGGGATGCAGGGGGAGCGGGTCAAGTGCGTCCAGCGAGGGGTCAAGGCGGTGGCCCTCGGCACCGCGAGTGACATCGTCGTGGTCGACGGGATCTTCGGGCCGAAGACCCGCAACGCCGTGGAGGAACTGCAGTACCGCCTGCGTCTCGACGTCGACGGGGTGGTCGGGCCGGACACCGGCCAGGTGCTCTGGAACGCGATAAAGCAGCGCCACGGGCGCGAGGACCCGTGCTTCTACCAGCTGCCCACGCACTCCGTCTTCAAGTAGGGCTTCAAGTAGCGCGGAAGCGGCCCGCACCGTCCGGCACGCCGGACGGTGCGGGCCGCGTCGTGATCGCCGTCCGCGTCCGCGGCAGCGGTCACAGGGAGGGCGCCGGCCCGGTCGCGGGCCCGTCGGCCGCCTCGATGGCCGCCCCGAGTGCGGCGAGGAACCGGTCCGTCGTCGGCTCGTCCCGGACGGCGATGCGGAGCCAGTCCGGGCCGAGACCGGGGAAGGTGTCGCCCCGGCGGACGGCGAAGCCGTGCTCGCGCAGCCGGGTCCGGACGGCGTCGGCGCCGGGCAGTTCGATCAGGACGAAGGACGCGGCCGGCTCGCCGTGCACCCGGACGGCGGGCAGGGCCGCGAGGCCCTTGAGCAGGTGGTCGCGCCGGAGGGCCAGCTCGTGCGACGCCTCCTCGGCCTCCGCGAGGGCGGCCGGGGCGGAGCACGCCTCGGCGGCGGCCAGCGCGGGGGTGGAGACCGGCCAGAGCGGCTGCGCGGCGGCGAGGGCGGCGATCAGCGGGGCCGGGCCGAGCGCGTACCCGATCCGCAGGCCGGCCAGGCCCCAGGTCTTGGTGAGGCTGCGCAGGACGACCACCCGGCCGGGCAGCTCCCGCGCCGACGCCAGGGACTCGGTCTCGCCGGGGACGGTGTCCATGAACGCCTCGTCGATCACCAGGGTGCGGCCGGGCCGGGCGAGGGCGGCGACGTCGGCGGCCGGGTGGAGGACGGACGTCGGGTTGGTGGGGTTGCCGATGACGACCAGGTCGGCCTCCTCCGGTACCGCTCCGGGGGCGAGCCGGAAGCCGTCGGCGGGGGAGAGCAGGACGCGGTGCACGGCGTGCCCGGCGTCCCGCAGTGCGGCCTCCGGTTCGGTGAACTGCGGATGCACGACCGTCACATGACGTGCCGTCAGGGTGCGTGCCAGCAGGACGAACGCCTCCGCCGCCCCTGCGGTGAGCAGCACCTCGTCGACCGGCCGCCCGTGCCGGGCCGCGACGGCGGCGCGTGCGGACGTGCCGTCGGGGTAGGCGGCGAGGTCGGCGAGCGTGGCGGCGAGGTGCTCGCGCAGCCACGGCGGGGGCGTGCCGGTGCGGACGTTGACGGCGAGGTCGACCAGGCCGGCCCCGTCGGCGCGCACCTCGGCGTCCCCGTGGTGACGGAGGTCGGGCTCGGGGGCCCCGGCGTCCCCGGCCTGCGAAGCGGCGCGCGCGGGGTGCGCGGGGGAGGTGGGGGACGCGGGGAGTACGGGGGGCACGGGGGTCATGGGCGGGTCTCCTGCGGGGGCGGGCGGGGGAGCGGGGTGGTGCGGCAGCCGGGCGACGGCGACGGTCGCGGCCGGGGACTTCCGCTTCGGTACGACGAGTTCCCCGCCGGGCGCGCTCGCCAGCGCCGCCGCCTCGGCCACGCCCGCCGTCCCGACCGCCGCGCCGACGGCGGCGGACGGATGCGGCACGGGGACGGCCGCCAGAGCGTCGGCCGGGTGCTCGGCCACCGGAACGCCGAGTTCGGCGGCGGCCCGGCGGACGGCGGGGTGGGCGGCCTTTCCGGCGAGGGTGGCGATCAGGGCGACGGGCGTGCCGGGCGGACCGGCCTCGGCCAGCGCCCGGCGGATCAGCCCGAGCAGCTCCGGCGCCGTGGCCGAGCCGCGGGCGCCCACCCCGACGACCAGGCGCCCGGGGCCGTCCGAGTCCGGACGGTCCGCGCCCTGACCGTCCAGGCCGGAACCGTCGACGCCGGAACCGTCGACACTCGAACCGCCCGGGTCGGAACCACCCACGCCGGAACCGTCGACGCCCGAACCGCCCACGCCGGAACCGTCGACGCCCGAATCGCCCACGCCCGAACCGTTCCCGTCCGGACCGCTCACGCCCAGCTCACGTCCATCTCACGCCCTGCTCACGTCCGACTTCTCCGCGTCACCCGCCCGACATCCGGCCGTGGTGCCGTGCGGTCCGGTCCGCGCCGGTCCGCCCCGGCCACGGGCGGCGACCGTCCGTGGCGGTCGGTGACCGCCCGGCCGGCGTCGGCCCGAATGCCCACGTCAGAGCGGTCCGGGCCCCGGAAATCCCACCACGGTCGTCACGGACGGGTCAATCGGGCGGGCTGTGACCTGCGCTTGACTTTCGGCCGAGGGGCGCGGGTGCTGTTCGCCTTCTCTTCATGTCGGGGTCGGGGCACGCGCCACCGTTCCGCTCCTACTGTTTGCGGCGCTCCGACCCGGTGGTTCCCCGCCGGGCAGTTCCCCGCCGGTAGTTCCCCCTCGCGGCCGGGTCGCCTCCCCGGCCCGGCCGCCATCCGATGCACGGAGGACACCCATGTCCGAGACGTCCCTGGCTCACGAGTCGGTTGACATGAGCGCTACCACGGCGAAGCCCCGCCGCCGCACCCTGACCGCCCTGGCCGCCGGCCTCGGCCTGGTCGCCGGCTCCCTCGGCCTCTGGGCCGCCACCGGCACCGCCGCGCAGGCCGCCGCCCTCCCGGCGCCGGACCACGTGGTGGTCGTCGTCCTGGAGAACCACGCGTACTCGCAGATCATCGGCAGCTCCAGCGCGCCGTACATCAACAACACCCTGAAGGCCGGCGGCGCCACCCTCACCCAGTCGTTCGGGCTCACCCACCCCAGCGAGCCCAACTACTACCAGCTGTTCTCCGGTTCCAACCAGGGCCGCACGGACGACAGTTGCGTGCCGGTCGGCTCGATCGACAAGCCGAACCTCGCGTCCGAGCTGATCGCGGCCGGCAAGACCTGGGGCAGCTACAACGAGGGCCTGCCGAGCCAGGGTTCGACCGTCTGCTCCAGCGGCAAGTACGCGCAGAAGCACAACCCGTGGTTCGGCTTCGGCAACGTGCCGACCAACACCGCGTACACCATGACGCAGTTCCCGACGAACTTCGCGAGCCTGCCGAAGGTCTCCTTCGTCGTTCCGGACCTCTGCAACGACATGCACGACTGCTCGGTCTCCACCGGCGACACCTGGATCAAGAACAAGCTCGGCGCCTACGCCACCTGGGCCAAGAGCAACAACAGCATCCTCGTCGTCACCTTCGACGAGGACAACCGGCTCTCCGGCAACCGCATCCCCACCGTCTTCTACGGCGCGCACGTCACGCCGGGCGCCACCACCGCCACCACCTACAACCACTACAACGTGCTGCGCACGCTGGAGGACCTCGCCGGGCTGACCGCCCACGCGGGCAACGCCGCCACCGCCGCCACCATCACCGGCATCTGGAACTGACACCCGTGTACGTCGCGGACTCCCGCAGCTCCAAGGCCCCCGTCGCCCCGGCCGCCTCCCGGCCGGGGCGGCGGGAGGCCGCCGCCGAACCCGCACCCGGCGCCGAACCCGTACCCGGCGCCGCCACCGCCACCCCGGCCGCCGCACCCGGTGCCGCCACCGCCACCCCCGCCTCGCCCGGGGCCCGCGCGGTCCGCGCCGCCGTACCCGGCACCGTCCTGGCGCTGGGCACCGTCAGCCTGGTCACCGACGTCTCCTCCGAGATGGTCAGCGCCGTCCTGCCGCTGTACCTCCTCACCGGGCTCGGCCTCTCCCCGCTCGGCTTCGGCCTGCTGGACGGCATCCAGAACGGCTTCAGCGCCCTCGTCCGCCTCGCCGGCGGCCACCTCGCCGACCGGCGCGGCCGGGACGGCGCGCCCCGGCACAAGGCGGTCGCCGCGATCGGGTACGGGCTGTCGGCGCTGTGCAAGCCGCTCCTGCTGCTCGTCCACACCGTGCCGCTGATCGGCGCGGTGCTCGCCGTGGACCGCACCGGCAAGGGCCTGCGCACCGCGCCGCGCGACGCGATGATCTCGCTCGCCACCGAACCGGCCCACCGAGGGAGGGCGTTCGGCGTGCACCGGGCGATGGACACGGCCGGTGCGCTGCTCGGACCGCTCACCGCCTTCCTGGTGCTCCGGACGGCGGGCGGCCCGCTGCTCGCCGACGGCGGCGGCCAACAACACGGCTACCAGGCGGTGTTCGCGGTCAGCGCGTGCGTCGCGGTGCTGGGCGTGCTGGTGCTGCTGCTCTTCGTGCCGAGCCGCCTGGCCGCCACCGGGCCGCGGGCGGACGCGCCCCCGGGACCGCGGGACGGCCTCGCGCTGCTCCGCCTGCCCGGTCTGCGCCGCCTCACCCTCTGCGCCGTCCTGCTCGGCCTCACCACCGTCAGCGACTCCTTCCTCTACCTGCTGGTGCAGCGCCGGCTCGGCCTCGCCACGGAGTACTTCCCGCTGCTCCCCCTCGGCACCGCCGCCACCTTCCTCCTCCTCGCCGTCCCGCTCGGCGCCCTCGCGGACCGGATCGGCCGCCGCCGGCTGTTCCTGGCGGGCCACGGGGTCCTGCTGCTGGCCTACGGGCTGCTGCTCTCGCCGCTCGGCGGGCTGCCGGCGGTGGTCTGCGTGCTGGTGCTGCACGGCGCGTTCTACGCCTCGACGGACGGGGTGCTCGCGGCCGCCGCGGCCGACGCCGTCCCCGCGGAGCAGCGCGGCGCCGGGCTCGCCCTGGTCGGCACCGGCCAGGCGCTCGCCCGGTTCGCCTGCTCGCTGGCGTTCGGCGCGCTGTGGAGCGTGGTCGGCGGCACCGCCGCGCTGGCCTGGTCGGCGGGCGCGCTGGCCTGCTGCGCGGCCGGGGCGGCGCTCGTCCTCCGCGAGCAGCCTGGCACGCCGGGCCCGCCGACCGCCACCCCTAAGGCCCCCGGACCGACCGCCACCCCCAAGGCCCCCGCTGCCCCCGCCGCCCCCGCCACGCCCGGACCGACCGACCCCGAGGTGCCCTCGTGACCGCCACCCCCCTCCGGAACCGCACCAGGGTGCTGATCCTGCTGGCCGCCGTCCTCCTCCTCGGCGCGGTCGGTACCGGTGCCGTCCGCTACGCCGCCGGCCGCTCCGCCGAACGCGACCAGGCCCAGCCCGGCGGCCCGGCCGTCACCCGCGGCGCGGTCTCGCTCCAGGCGCCCGCCTCCCGGCGGCTCGTCTTCCGCAACATGGCCTGGGGCCCGTACCGCGACGAGATCGCCACCGTCCCCGCCGAGCACCCGGACGGCCCGCGCACCGCCTCCGGCGTCCGCTGCCTGCGCTTCCACGCCGCCGCCGGCACCGGCATCTGCCTCCAGGCCGAGCACGGCGCCCTCCAGGACACCTACCGGGCGGTCGTCCTCGACGACCACCTCCGCGAGCTGCGCTCCTTCCCCGCCGCCGGGATCCCGACCCGGTCCCGGGTCTCGCCGTCCGGCCACCTCGCCGCCTGGACGGTCTTCGTCAGCGGCGACTCCTACGCGGGCACCGACTTCTCCACCCGCACCTCGATCGTCGACGTCCGCGACGGGAACCTCCGGGACAACCTGGAGACCTTCGACGTGATCAAGGACGGCAAGCCGTACCGCGCACCCGACGTCAACATCTGGGGCGTGACCTTCGCCGACGACACCTCGTTCTACGCGACCGTGGCCACGGGGGGCCGGACCCACCTGGTCCGCGGCGACCTCGGCGCCCGCACCCTCACCACGCTCCACCAGAACGTCGAGTGCCCGTCGCTGTCCCCGGACGGCACCCGGATCGCCTACAAGAAGCGCGTCCCCGGCCTGCCCGAGGACGCCCCGTGGCGGCTCTACGTGCTCGATCTCGCCACCATGACCGAGACCGCCACCGCCGAGCAGCGCAACATCGACGACCAGGCCGTCTGGGCCGACGGCGCCGACCTCCTCTACGCCCTGCCCGGCGACTTCGGCGCCGACCTGTGGACCGTCCCCGCCGACGGCACGGGCGCCGCCCGGCGCCTCCTCGACGCGGCGGTGGCCCCGGCCTATCTGGGCTGATCAGGCTGGTTGGTCCGACTCGGAACTTCGAGCGTAGGGTCCACGTCGAGCACTACGAGTGGCGGTGCGACGTCGCGACGCCACGCCGACTGACCGGGGGAGCAGGAACAGTGAGCCAACGAGGGCCCGACGGCGGGCTGTCGCCGGAGCAGCGCATGTCCGGCGAATCGTGGCCGGCCCTGCACGGCCGCCCGGTGCTGCGCCGGACGATCGCGATGGGGCTGGTCCTGTTCGTCGCGGTCATGGCGGCGCTCGCCGTCCGCGGCATCAACGCCCTCACCGTCGGCCGCGGTGTGGTGGAGACCGACCGCGACCGGGCCGAGCTGCTCGCCGGCCTGCACCCCTCCCAGCACCCCGGCGCCGGGCGGTACTACGTGCCGGTCGGCGCCGTGTACACGCGGACGCCGGAGGGCGTTCCCGTCGCGTACCTGCACTACCGGCTCGGCGGGGGGCGCGAGGTCGGCGTCGGTGACTTCCTGCGCACCTACGACCTGCCCGCCCCCGGGACCACCACCGTGCTGCCGCCGGACCTCACGGAGGCGCTGGGAGGTGACGAGCCGGAGCTGGCCGTCGAGCTCTCGGAGCCCCGCACCGAGCCGTCCGCCGAGCCGTCCGTCGGGATCTCCGCGGGCCCGGGCCCGGGCTCGGAACCGGGCCCCGGCCCGACCCACACCCCCGACGGCACGGAGCCGGGCCCCGTGCCCGTACCCTCACCCACCACCATGGCCACGGCCGCGGGCACGGCGACACCCGAGGGCACCGCCGACCCCGGCTCCGCCGCAGGACCCGCCGCCGGCCCCGCCGCAGGACCGGAGGAGGAGCAGGAGGACTACGGACCGGCGTTCCCGGCCGACGTCCCCGGCCCGGACCGGGCGTCCTCCACCTCCTCCGAGCCGTCCCCGACGCCCGAGCCGTCCCCGACGCCCGGTCCCGAGCAGTCCCCGACGGCCCCCGCCGCGACCGCCACCACGGTCCGCCCGTCCACGGCCCGCCGGATCTACGTCGCCACCGTGCCGGGCGGGCTCCCCGGGGCGGCCGACATCTACGTTCGCGCAACGGGCTGACCGCGCCGAGCCGCGGCAGGCGCGCCCCGCCCGCGCCCTGCCCGTGTCCCGCCGTGCCCGCGCCCCGCCGGCTCCCCTGGTGCGCCCCGCCCGCCGTCCTCAGTCCTGGATGCGGCCGCTGGTGTCGCCGGGGCCGTCGGGGCGGTCGGCGGACCCGCTGATCAGCAGGTCGCCGCCCTGGGTGTTGCGCGGCGTCAGGGTGAACGACACCCGGTGCGTGCGGCCGCGCGACACCCCGGCCTCGGTCTCCGCGCCGACCGCCCACAGCTTGAAGCCGGCCTTCGCCTTGGCGTCGGCCCTCAGCTCGACCTCGAACTCCATCTCCACGGGGCCGACGGAGAACACCACGTCCTGTCCCGCCCCGCGCGCCACCGCCTCCAACAGTTCGTCGCGCACCGCCGCGACCGCATCCACCAGCGGAATGTCCATCAGGCCCACCTCGTCCCACGTTTCCGGTGCCGGGTCAACGCTCCTGCCGTGGAGCCGAGTTCCCGGCCGGACCGGTCCCGGCCGGGATTCCGCCGCGAAGTCCCCCGGCCGTGCTGCTGGAGACGTACCCGGACGTCGGCGGGACCCTGGCGGAGCTGAGCCGCCGGGGTGTGCGGATGGCCGTGGTGTCGGACGCCCGGCCCGACCTGCCCGCCCTCCACGACGCGCTCGGGACCGACCGGTTCTTCGAGGCGTGTGCGATCTCGGCCGTCCTCGGCCGCACCAAGCCGGACCCGCGCATGTACCGGCACGCCGGCGACGCGCTGGGCCTCGCTCCCGCGGAGTGCCTGTTCGTCGACGACGGTCCGGACCTGGTCGCGGCGGCGATCCGGCTCGGCTGTGCGGGGCGCGCGCTGTGCCGGGACTCGGCCGTCCCGGAGCCGGAGGTGCCCTCCGTCACCTCCCTGACGGAGCTCCTGGACCTCTTCTGACGGGCTCGGACGCTCTCCCTCGTCGGGGCCGGTCGGGGCCGGAGGGCAGAGGATCCGCCCGCGCCCGGAGGGCGGAGTGACCGCCCTCCGGGGGCCTCCGTCAGGCGGACGCGACGATGTAGACCCCCGCGCCGGCCGCGATGACGATCGTGACGAGGATCCCGAGCACCGTGGGTGTCACCCGGTCCCGGAGGCGCTTCGGCGGCCGGACCCGCGCGGCCTCGTCGGTGCTCAGCTCCCACCAGTTGACGACGCGCCGGAAGTCGACCTCGAAGTCCGGGTCGGGGTACAGGTCGCTGTAGTACAGCCCGGGGAGCGCGCGGCGCCGCCCGCTCGTGAGGAACATCCGGGCCGCGAGCGACTCGTCGCCCCGGTTCCTGGTCGTCCGCACGTCGATCCACTGGATCTCGTGCCACGGGTACGTGCGGCCGCGTCCGAAGCCCCAGCAGATGGTTATCCCGGCGGGTCCGACCGTGGACCAGCACCGGAACGTGGAGTAGGCGAAGGGGGCCAGGAAGACGATCGTGCCGCCGATCAGCCAGACGGCCCCCTCGGGGCCGAGCCTGTAGGCGGCGAAGACGCCTTGGGCGACGAAGACGGCGAGCAGCAGCGCGAAGTGCGCCTTGGACGGACGGTACCGGTCTTTCCCCCGGAAGATCAGTTCGTTCACGGTTCGCACACTACTGCGAGGAGCGTCGGACGGGACAGTGGCGATACGGCCTCTTTGCGTCAACGGCCTTTCGGGGCCGGGTCGTTCCGAGTGCCGGCCCGGTCCTGGGTGCCGGCCCGGTCCTGGGTGCCGGCCCGGTCCTGAGTACCGGTCCGGCGGGCGCGCAGGGTCCGCGCCAGCCGGGTGAGGCCGTAGCCGAGCAGCCAGGGGAGCACGGTGAGGGCGCCGACGTACACGGCGGCGTAGCCGAGGAAGTCGCCCACTCGGCCCGGCTCGTCCCAGGTGTCGGTGGGGAGGATCATCGCGGTCGCCGAGACCGTGACCGGGACCACCGGGAGCAGCAGCGCCCAGAGCCGCGGCGCCCACCGCCCGGGCCGCCGGGCGCACCACACGCCCGCGGCCCCCATGGCGAAGGGCCCGAACGGCACCCACAGCAGCACGGGGATGAACAGCACCACCCACCACTCGTCCGAAGACCCGAACATCATCGACGTTCCCCCAGCCGTCGCACCCGCCCCTCCCGGGTTCCTGCCCGGCCGCGCGTCTCCGTGAACCGGCCTGCCGGTGGAGCGGGAAGTCGGACCGGCCGACTTCCTGTGCGGTCGTTCCCCGCCTGCGCCCCCCGTCCCGCCCCGCCCCGCCAGGAAACGCCCTACGCCGTCCGCTGTGCGAACCGGCGCACGGCCTGCTCCAGGAAGTCCGCGTGCGGCCCGCGCAGCGCCGCCGACCCGGCCGGGCCGCCGACGAACACGATCTCGACCAGCTCCCGCTCCGACGCCGCCAGCGTGGCGTACCGCTCGCGCAGCACCGCCTCCGGCAGCGGCGGTGCGCCGAACACCACGCCCACGCTCCCGTACTGCCCGCGCGTGATCGCCCGGAGCGTCAGTTCACCGGGCGCCGCCACGACGCCGGTCTCCTCGGCGAGCTCCCGTACGGCGTTGCGGCGCAGCGCGGCCGTGTCGAGCGGTGCGCCCGGGGGCGGCGGTTCGACGGCCCCGCCCGGCGGCTGCCAGCGTCCGGGGGCGGCCGTGGACGGGGACATCCGGCCGACCAGCAGCCGGCCGTCGTCGGTCGGTTGGAGGAGGATGACGGACAGCGAGGCCGGTCGGCGCGCGCCGGGCACCCACCGGAGCGCGTAGTGCCGGTACGTCACCCGTGACCAGGAGAGGACGGGTCGGCCGGGGGCGTCCCACGCGACGCCGTCGCACGCCACCACCGGTCCGTCGAACAGGGCGGGGTTCCTCCGGACGGCTTCGTCCCAGGCACGGTCCCTGGCCTCCCGTTCCCCGGGGGAGAGTCCGGGGGAGGGGACTTCGACCAGGCGCAGCCGGTGGACGTCCAGGACTTCGGCGGGGGTGGGTGGCAGCGGTTCGCCCATCGGCCCATCGTGCCAGGCGCGTCGCGGCCGCCGGTCCGCACGACACGTCGCGGGGCGCCGGCCCGGAGCTGCCGCCGACGGCAGCAGGCAGGCCCGGTGCGGGCCGGCCGGGGCGGCGGGGCCGGCCCGGGGCAGGAGGCGCCGCGGCCGGTGGGCCCGGCAACTGACCGGTCATCCGCTTGTGCTCTACTACCTCCTCGCCGCACCCGGCGCCCGGCCCGTACGCCCGAAGCGGCGGGCCCGCCCGTCCCGCACCAGGAGTGAACCGCCCGATGACTGCCACCTGCCCCCAGTGCACCGCCTCGGACGAGGCCGTGGCCGTGCCGGAAGCCCTGGCGGACGCCGGACGGCCGCTCGACGAGCCGGCCCGTGCGCTGCTCGCCGCGCCGCCCCTGCTGCCGCCGGAGCCGGAGGGGGCGGGCGGGGGTGCCATCACCTGCTACGTCCTGGCGGGGCTCGTCGGCCTGTTGCAACTGCGTTCCCTGGTGGCCGAGAAGAGTCAGGACGAGGAGGTGCGCGACGCCGCCTACCGGGCGGGTGCCGTGCTGGGCCCGTGGATCGTGGTGGCGCTGCTGCTCGGCATCGGTGTGACCGTGCATCTCGCGCGTCGCCGCGGCAGGGCGCCGAAGGCCCTGCCGGCGGGGTCGCCGGCGCAGGAGGGGTGGTCGCCGGAGCTGCGGGAGAAGCGGAAGCGGCAGCACCGGGTGTGGGAGGCGGCGTGGCTGTGCCGTCGTTGCCGGGTGGCGTTCTTCCCGGACGGGGTGGTGCGTCCGGACTTCCCGGCTTCGCCCGCGATACCGGTGGGGGAGTTCCCGCTGTGGGTGGTGACCGCCGCCGAACGCGCCTTCGGCCCGGAGGCGATGGCTCCCCGGGCCTGACGAGGGCCGTAGCCCGTCGCTCCTCCGGGCCGCGTCGCTCCTCCGGGCCGCGCTGCCCCTCTCGGTCAGGGCGCGGTGCCGAGTTCGCCGTTCCGGAGGGCGGTGACGAAGGCCTGCCAGGCTTCGGCGGGGAAGGCGAGCGCGGGTCCGTCGGGGTCCTTGGAGTCGCGGACGGGGACGGTGCCGGGGAGGTTGAGGGCAGCCTCGACGCAGTTCCCACCGTTGTTGCTGTGGGTGCTCTTGCGCCACCGGGCGGGGGTCGGGTCGACGGGCATGGTTCCGGGTTCCCTTCTCTGCAACGGGCGTGTGGTCGTCAGGAGTCGTGTGCGGCGGCCTGCCGTTCGGCGACGGCCGACCAGACCTGGCGCGCCAGCGCGTCCGGGTCCAGTGAGCCGTCGACGACGAGGTGGCAGGTGCGCCGCGCCGGTTCGATGTGGCGCTCGTGTGCGTCGCGCCGGTGGGCCAGGTAGTTGCGGAGCAGGATCTCGACGGGGAAGCCGTCCCGGACGCACTTGCGCTGGATCTTGCGCGCGAGCCGGAGGTCGGCCGGCAGGTCGACGAAGACGTCGAGTCGGTTGCCCGCCGTCCGGGGTGCCACCCGGTGGGCGAACAGGCCGTCGACGATGACGACGGCCGCGGCCGCGAGGGCGGTGTCCGTGTCGCGGGCGAGGCGTTCGGCGTCGATCGACCGGGGGTCGCCGACGTCCAGGCGCGGGATCCCGGACTCGTCGGGCTCCCAGACGCCGCGGTCCTGCGCGGTGACGTAGTAGTCGTCACCGTGCAGCACCTCGACCGGAGCGGCGGCGACGGCGGCGGTGGCGGCCAGGGCGGCGGCGAGGGTGGTCTTCCCCGCGCCGGCCCCTCCCGTCAGGGTGAGAAGCATCCGATCCCTTCCGGCCGCGCTCGGGCGACGAACTGACGATGCTTCATGGTGCCACGAGCGCAGCCGTGTTCGGGGTGTGCGGACGGCGCCGGGGTCGCCCCGGTGTCGCCCGGCAGCGCCCGCGCGACGATCAGCATCAGCGGGCCGGTCGCGAAGGCGGCCACGACCGACAGCACCGCGAACGCCGCGCCGCCGGCGTCAGCAGGTCGGGGGCTTCTCGACGCCGGTCCGGGGTGCGGAGGCGGGAGAATTCTGCGAGTTCTCCGGCGGAGGACGTCAAGACGGCGTCGGCGGCTCCGACCACCCGGTCGACGGGCCCCGCCGGGGCCCGCGAACCGCAGGGAGCACGCGATGAAGTTCCTGATCAGCATGCACATCAACCCGGCCGTGATGGACGCGCTCACCGACGAGGAGAAGGCGGCGATCGGCGCCGGTCACGGCAGGTTCATCGAGGAGTTGAAGGAGTCCGGTGAGCTGATCACCACGCAGGCGCTCGTCGATCCGTCGCAGGCGGCCGTGGTGTCGGTGCGCAACGGGCAGCCGGTGGTGACCGACGGGCCGTTCCTGGAGGCCAAGGAGCACCTGGGCGGCTTCTACCTCGTGGACTGCGAGGACAGGGCCCGGGCGATCGAGCTGGCGGCGCGGATCCCGGACGCCGCGCTCGACGGCTTCGGCATCGAGGTGCGGCAGGTGATGTTCGCCGACGGACACTTGGAGGCATGACGGCACCCGACTTCGAGGACCTGCTGCGCGAACTCGCGCCGCAGGTCCTCGGCACCCTCGTCCGCAGGTACGGCCGGTTCGAGGGGTGCGAGGACGCGGTGCAGGAGGCCGTGCTCGCCGCCACCCTGCAGTGGCCGGCCGAGGGCCTGCCGGACAGCCCCCGCGGCTGGCTGGTCACGGTCGCCCACCGGCGGCTCGTCGACCAGCTGCGCAGCGACCGGGCGCGCCGCGAGCGGGAGTGGGCGACGGCCGCCGAGGCGGTGCCCGGGGTCGTGCCCGAGGCGGTGCCGGACACCGACGACACCCTCGTCCTGCTGTTCCTGTGCTGCCATCCGGCGCTGACCGACGCCTCGCAGACGGCCCTGACGCTGCGGGCGGTCGGCGGCCTGACGACGGCCGAGATCGCCCGCGCGTTCCTGGTGCCGGAGGGCACCATGGCGGCCAGGATCAGCCGGGCCAAGCAGCGGATCAGGGCCGCCGGCAGTTCGTTCGCCCTGCCGGACGGTGCGGAGCGCGAGGAGCGGCTGAGGGTCGTGCTGCACGTGCTCTACCTGATCTTCAACGAGGGCTACACCGCCTCCTCGGGCAGCGAGTTGCACCGCGCCGACCTCGCGCGCGAGGCGATCCGGCTGACCAGGACGGTGCACGCGCAACTGCCGGGGGACGGCGAGGTGACCGGGCTGCTCGCGCTGATGCTGCTGACCCACGCCCGCCGGGAGGCGCGGACGACGCCGGGCGGTGACCTGGTGCCGCTGGACGAGCAGGACCGGACGGCGTGGGACCGCGCCCTGATCGACGAGGGCACCGCGCTGGTCAAGGCCGCGCTGGCCGGTCCGGTGCTGGGGCCGTACCAGCTGCAGGCGGCGATAGCGGCCACGCACGCCGACGCCGCGAAGGCGGAGGAGACGGACTGGCGGCAGGTGCACGCCCTGTACCTGATCCTGGAGCGGATCGCGCCCAACCCGGTGGTCACCCTGAACCGGGCGGTCGCGCTCGCCGAGACCGAGGGCCCGTCGGCGGGGCTGGCCCTGCTGGCCGCCCTGGACGGCGACGCGCGGATGGCCGGGCACCACCGGCTGCTGTCCGTGCGGGCGCACCTGCTGGAGCGGGCCGGCGACGCGGCGGGCGCGTACGAGCAGTACCGGCGCGCGGCGAGGGCGACCGCGAGCCTCGCCGAGCAGCGCCACCTGGAGTCCCGGGCCGCCCGGGTGCGGCCGCCGGCCCGGGAGGGCGCTCTCCGAGGCACCCTGGTGCCGCCGGAACGACTCTGACAGCATCTCAGCCGAGATGAACGGACAGTAGGCGAATGGTTCATCTCGGCTGCATCAACGTAGTCGTCGTAGAGCGTCGAGAAGATCTGAGGCCGACCATGAAGACCTTACGCAACAACGTCCCGAATCTGGTGACGGCCGTGCTGTTGCTGCTGGGCCTGATGACCGCCGCGACCGCGCAGGCGCAGGCGGCCCCGCAGAAGCTCGCCGGAAGCGCGACCGTATGCTCCAACTCGCCGATTCCCACAGGGTGGGTCATCACGAGCTCGTACAGCAGCAGCGGCTGTCCGGGTACCGGCGTCGCGTACACCATCGCCGACACGACCGGGCTGACCTACGCCACGGTGTGCTCCATGTCGCCGATCCCGGCGGGCTGGGCCGTGACGAGTTCGTACAGCAGCGGCGGGTGCATCGGCACCGGGTACGCCTACTCGATCGCCAATCTCGCCAACCAGAAGAACGCCACCGTGTGTTCGTTCTCGCCGATTCCGGCGGGCTGGGTGATCACGAGCTCGTACAGCAGCGGTGGGTGCGCGGGGACGGGCTATGCGTACTCGCTGGCCAACACCGCGGGCCAGAGCTACGCCACGGTGTGCTCGATGTCGCCGATTCCGGCGGGCTGGGTGATCACGAGCTCGTACAGCAGCGGCGGGTGCGCGGGCACCGGCTACGCGTACTCGCTGGCCAACACCGCCAACCTGACCAACGCCACGGTGTGCTCGATGTCGCCGATCCCGGCGGGCTGGGTGATCACGAGCTCGTACAGCAGCGGTGGCTGCGCCGGCACCGGCTACGCCTACACCATCGCCAAGCTCACCACGCAGACCTACGCCACCGTGTGCTCGTTCTCCCCGATCCCGGCGGGGTGGGTCGTCTCCGGGTCCACCAGCACCAGCGGTTGCGCCGGCAGCGGCATCGCCTACAACATCCGCAGGGTCTGACCGTCCGCCGCCTCTGACCGCGCACCGTCGACGTCCTGCGCCGAGCTGACGGCCCGCACCACGTGGTGCGGGCCGTCACCCTCTTCCGGATTCCGGGGTCCGCCGCTCGGAAGGTGCGGAAATGCGGGAGACAGGTGCTCGGGGCGCGGGGTAGAAAGGCCGCGTCCTCCGGAAGGGACCGGGGGCGGGAGCGTCGGAGGACGAATGCGGGCTGCGCGGTGAAGTTGAGGACCACGGTCCACCGGGTCAGGACGGGCCGGGGGGAGTACCGGGTGGTGTCCGTCAGCCCGCGGGAGGGCCGGGCCGCGCTGTACGAGAGCCGGTTCACGATGGAGATGTACGTCGACCGCGCGGGGGCCGGGGTCCTGGCCACGGCCTGGGCGCTGGCCGCACGCTCGCGGCGCTCGCTGGTCCACCTGCCGCTGCGGACCTGGGCCCGCGGACCGGCCGGGATGTCGGAGTGGGTGCACAACGGGCTCGGACTGGACCTCGTCCTGCTCCAGCGCGACCTGGGCTTCCCGCCCTCGCGGTGGAAGGAGGTCCGGGCCCGGCTGGGAGCGGGGGCGCCGCACACCGTCGACATCCCGGAGACGGACTTCCCGGCGGAGGACGGGATCGACTACGCGAGCCACCGGCACGCCGGGTGGCGGGACGGGCTGCGTTTCGCCCTCACCGCAAGGACGTTGTTCGTCTCGGGTACCGCCGAGGCGTTCCGCTGGTCGGGATCGCGGGTCAGGTCGTTCAGCACCGAGGCGCCCTCGGCGGCGGCCGGGTACTCGGCGGGCGTCCACTACTGCGTCGAGCTGGACCACGAGCCCGGTCAGGGCCGGGGCAAGGGGTTCTGGACGCCGGCGAAGACGGATCCCGGCATGCTCCACATCGAGTACGCCCCCGGCTGGCACACGGCCTGACGGCCTGACGGGGCGACGGCGACGGCCCCGACCGGTCACGCAGGTCGGGGCCGACGGGGGAGCGGGCGTCAGACGGTGCCGAACTCGCCGTCCTGGACGGCGGCGACGAAGGAGTGCCACGCGTCGGCGGGGAAGACGAGGGCCGGTCCCTGGGGATCCTTGGAGTCGCGCACGGGAACGGCGCCGGGGAAGCTCGCGGAGACCTCCACACATTGACCGCCGTTGTTGGAGTACGACGACTTGAACCAGGTCGCGCTGGACAGCTCGGGGTTCATGGGGCTAGCTCCTTTCGAGCCTTGTGGATCAGTGCCAGGGAAGCCGACTTGGGCAGGGCCTCCACCACCAGCTGATCGTACTCCCTCTCCCACGCCGTGACCGTTTCGCGAGCTCGTTCGAGGTAGCCGCGTGCATGTGATTCGGCGTAGCCGACAACCGATCCGTCCGGAAGGTCAAGCAGGGTCACTGGCATTGTGAACGGGAGGTTCTCTCCCAGGGCGAAAGGAGCCACCTGGATGGTGATATTCGGCCGGGAAGCCAGCTCCGCAATACGGTCGAGCTGCTTGAGCATGACGGTCCGTCCGCCGATCGGCCGCACCAGGCAGTCTTCGTCCAGAACCACGTGGATCAGCGGAGGGGTCTTCCTCTCCAGCACCCGCTGACGGGCCGCCACGAACTCGACCCGCTGCTCTGCCTCGGACTGCGTGATCGCACCGCGCTGGACGGCTGCGAACGCCAGGGCTTCGGCGTACTCCGGCACCTGGAACAGCCCCGTGACGATGGTCAGTGCGAACTCCCGCAGACGGCGGCACTTCGCCTCGGCGTCGGCGAACTCGGGGAAGCCCTCCAGCAGACTCGCCTTGGAGTGGCGGCACCACAACTCATAGAAGGTGCCGCCGGTTTCGAACACCTCATCGGCTTTAACCGCGAATTTAGAGGTTACTGCCTTCTTCGCTCGTTCTACGTACGAGACCATGGCGTTGGAGTAGCCCATTCGCCGCCCCAGCTCGGTCTGCGACCATCGCATGGCCCGCCTCGACCTGCGGAGTTCTATGCCGAAGCGGATGAGTGGAGTTGAAATTGCGTCAAGGTCGATGTGGTTCATGAGCATTGCCACCAGATAACCCGTCGGAACGGTCAAGGTTAGACCCTGGTCATCGTAAGCACAGTCGGGCCACCATGGCTACACCCCGTGAGAGATCCGGGACCCTGCGCTACCAATGGAGCCAACATGCCCAGCTGCCGCCGTATGCCCGTTTACACTCCCGTGGTTGGCGAGGTGGTGCGCGACCTCGGCCACCGGGCGCCGGCCGGTGGGACCGTCGAAGGGGTCTACATGGACACCCTCAACGGCCTCGCCTACCTCCGCCACGAGGCCGGCGGCTGCGAGTGGACCACCAAGCCCGAACACGTCCAGGCCCTGCCCGAGCCCCGCTACCTCACCGTCCAGCAGCCCAGTCGCCCGCGCGCCAACGACGCGGCGTGAACCGGGCGTTCAAGCTGGTCGCCACCGCCGTCGGCGTCCCCGCGCTCAGTGCCCTCGCCGCCGCCCTCGTCTGCTGGCCGATCCATGACGGCCCTCTCGGACCCCAGTTGCTGATCTTCGGCCTCATCCTCGCCACCGGCATCAGCGCCGGACTCCCCGCCTGCTTCGCCTGGCTCTCGCCCGACCGGTGGGACGGCCCCGACACCACCCCCTGAACTCCCGCGTGCCGGTGTGGTGCGCCACGCGGGAATCCCCGGCCCGGCGTACGCCCCCCAGCGCGAGCCGGGCCGGGACCACCCCACCCACCGAGCCTCAAGCCCCAGTCTCCAAGCCCCGATCCAGGAGCCCGCCTTGCTGAGCCAGCTGCCCGACATCCTGACGAACCCGCCCCGCCGCCGCCTCGACCACCAGGCCCTCGTCCTCAACCGCGACGGCGCCGTCCTCCTCGTCGCCACCGCCTACACCTCCGGCCTCCACCTCCCCGGCGGCAGCGCCGAGCGCAACGAGCTCCCGCACCTCGCCGCGCGCCGTCACACCGAGAGCGACACGGGCCTCGTCCTGTCCCTGCGCTCCGTGCTCGTCACCGACTACACCGAAGCCGCGCTCCTGCCCGAGGGCATCACCTTCGTCCACTGGGGCGGCCGCCTCACCTCGGCGCAGGAGGCCGTCGTCGCCCGCCACCGTCCGCCCCACACCGTCGCCGGTATCCACTGGCTCCACCGCGCCCAACTCCCCGACGCCATGGCCCCCGACCAGTGCCGCCGCGCCACCCAGGCCCTCGACGCCCTCGCCAGAGGCGCCCACCTCCCCTTCCTCCTCCGCGGCACCCCCGCCGACTGACACCGGACAGACCCTCAGGCCGTGGTGCGCAGCAGGACGGTGCAGCCAGTGCGGCGGGGGCTGTCGGCCGGGGCTGGTCACCTGGTCTCCGGACTTTGACCGGCTCCGCTGTCACGCTTCCCGCACCACATCGGATGTCCACCCGCGGGGGTCGGTGGGAAGTACTGTCGGCCCTGCGAACCCATGCGGTCGGAGCGCCGGGCGGTTTCGTTCGGATCGCCGACCGGAGCAGAGGAGGATGCCCGCAACGCGGAGGCCGGCGAGGTGGACGGTTGCGGTCTTCTCGTAGCGGGTGGCGATGCCTCGGCCGGTTGCAGGTGCGCCCTGCCGGTTGGCCTTCTCCGGCGGGCGGACCCGTCGCGGCCCGGTCCGGAACTCGAAGGCGATCGCGTAGGTCACCCAGGAGTGGTCGCGCCACCGGCCACCGCGCCTCGGCGTCCGGTCCGGCAGCAACGGCTCAATCCGTGCCCACCGCGCGTCAGTCAACGGCGCGCCAGGGCAGCGAGCGGCATGGTCCGGACGAAACCGCCCGGCCGGCTGGTCGCGCCCAGTTCATGATCATAAAATGGCCTGACCAAATGTCAGCCATTCAGGAGTTCACTCGTGCGCAAGCTCGTGTACTTCATCGCCGCCACCTTGGACGGCCACATCGCCGCCCCTGACGGCGGCGACCCGACCGGCCCGGACGGCTTCTGGCCGGTCAGCCCGGACTACCTGGAGCAGTTGGTCACCGAGTATCCGGAGACACTCCCCGGTCTGGCCCGTACCGCCCTGTCCGTCACCGCCGAGGGCACCCACTTCGACACCGTGCTCGAAGGCCGCCACACCTACGAGATCGGGGTCAAGGCCGGCATCGACGACGCCTACCCGCACCTCAGGCACGTGGTGTTCTCCCGCAGCCTGACCTCCGTGCCCGGCGCCGCCGTCGAGCTGGTCGGAACCGACCCGGTCGAGAAGGTCCGCGAACTCAAGCAGGAGGACGGCAAGGACATCTGGCTCTGCGGCGGCGGCGAACTGGCGGGCCTGCTGTACCCCGAGATCGACCGGCTGATCGTCAAGCTGTCCCCGCTCACCACCGGCGCCGGGATCCGGCTGCTCGGCCGTGACACCGGCTTCGACGTCCGGCGGTGGGAGCTGACCGCCCACACCGTCCTGCCGAGTGGCGTCCTCTTCCTCACCTATGACCGGCCCACCGCTGCGTGACGTGCCCCGCGGTCGACGGCGACCCGCTTGACGCTGGTCCTCGGCCCGTCACTCCGGACGGAGTGGCGGGCACCGTGCGGCTCGGCGCGCCGCCGTGAGCCGACCGCTGATTCGTCAGTCGTCGGCTTCGGCGTGCTCCTTGAGGAAGGCGCCCGCGTGGGCCGCGGCCTCCTCGGTGGTCGCGTACCGGGTGCCGTCCTCGGCCGCGCCCGGCGTGCCGTCGGCTCCCGTGCCGGTCCACCGCCAGCCGCCGGACGGATCCTGGACCAACTCGGCGGTTCCCCCGAAGAGTTCGAGGGTGCCCGGGGGTGCGGTGGTGGGTGTCGGGCGGCTGACGGCCTCGGGCCACTTCTTGCGGGCGCCCTGCCGGGTGATGCCCCAGACGGCGCCCAGCTGCTCGTAGCTCGCGCCGTACGAGCCGGCGGTCGCCGCCGCGTGGGCCGTCAGCCGCTTGACCTCCGCGTCCACCACCTTCCAGGCGGCGAGGACGGAGAGGGGTACGTCGACGGGCTCCGCCGCCGCCCACATGCGCTCCGGGGGGAGTCCGGTCTCCCGGGCACGGATGGCCGTGGCCAGCGGGTTCAGCGCGTCGTACAGGGCCTTGACGAGTTCGACCTGCTCTTCGGGCGTGATCTCGGGTGGCGTCATGCGACAACCATAGTTCACGGCGGCGTCGATGGAAACAAAAGTTACCGATGGAAATCTGGTTGTCACCCGCATCTCCACTGCCTCCGGTCTCAGGCCCGGCCCTCCCAGCCCGCGGCCCGCGGTCCGCTGCGCGCGGCGCCCGAGGGCGGGCCAGGCCCCGAAGACCGGCAGCGTCATGACAGCGGACGATTCGGCCCGAGGCCCCCGGTCCGCCCCCGGCCCGCGGGCGGGACCCTGCTCCCGGTCACGATCCCCTCCCCGAGGCTGGACCGGACCGGCAGCCGCCCTTGCCGGCGCTGCCGCACCGGACGGCTGTGCGAGTCTGTCCCGTGGCCGGGAGGCCGGACGCAAGGGGAACAGACATGGCCAGCAGCCGACAGACCGGACCGGACGACGCAGCGGAGTCGCCGCACATCGGCGACGCCGAGCCGCCGTGGTCCCGCAACGACGCACTCGTGACCGCCGGGGCCTGCGGGCTGAACCTGCTCAGCTACGCGTTCTTCCACGCCCCCGACGAGCCGCACGAGGTGAGCGTCGTCGGATTCGCCCTCGTCGCGCTGGCGGCGATGCCCCTGCTCGTCCGGCGCCGGTACCCGGTGGCGGCGCTCGCCGGCGTGCTGGTGCTCGACGCGGCGGCGTCCCTGGCGCTGTCGCTGCCCGTCCACTTCGGCGCCGTCCTGGTGGTCGCGCTGTACTCGGCGGCGAGGGCGTGTTCCGGCCGGGTGACGGCGGCCGCTGCCGTCGCGACCGCGTCGCTGACGCTGCTGAGCCAGAGCGGCGGCGGGGTCCCGTCCTGGGGAGAGGCCGTCAGCCCGCCCCTCTCCACCCTGATCGTGGTCGGCGCCGCCCTGGCGGTCAACCGCTGGCAGCAGGAGGTGGCGGCCAACCGCCGGCTCCTCGCCGACCGTGCCGTGGCCGAGGAACGGCGCCGCATCGCACGGGAGTTGCACGACATCGTTGCGCACCACATCACCACCATGCAGCTGATGGCCGGGGGAGCCCGGGCCAACATCGGCAGGCCGGAGGTGGTCCGGGAGGCCCTCGTCACGCTGGAGTCCTCCGGGCGGCTCGCGCTGCGCGAGATGCGCCAGCTCCTCGACGTGCTGCGGGCCGACGACGAACCGGAGGCCACCCCCTCGCTGCCCCAACCCGGCGTCGAGGACCTCGGCCGCCTGGTGGACGAGTCCCGCCTCGCCGGACTGCCGACCGAGTTCACCGTCCGAGGGCCGGAGCGCCCGCTGCCGCCGACCGCCGGCCTCACGGTGTTCCGGATCGTGCAGGAGGCCCTCACCAACGCCCGCAAGTACGCGGGGAACGCCAGGGCGTTCGTCCGGCTGACGTACCGGCAGGACCGGGTCACCGTCGAGGTGTGGGACGACGGCGGGGGCGCACCGCCGCGGACGGAGGCTCCGGCGGCCGGCTCCGGCGGCTCCGGTGGATACGGGCTGATCGGTATGCGCGAGCGCGTCGCCCTGCACGGCGGCACCCTCGCCGTCGGCCCGCAGGCCGGTGGGGGGTTCGCCGTGCTGGCCGAACTGCCGCTGGCGGCGGTCGAGCCGGTCGAAGCGGTCGAGGCAGCAGAGGCGGGCGAGCCGGTCGGGCCGGTGGAGACGGCTGGGCCGGTCGGGCCGACCGGGCCGGCCGTCCGGGGGGACGCTGCGCGCCTGTGACCGGGAGCCGTCCCCGGCCCGGCCGTCCCCGTACCCGTACCCGCGGAGCAGGAAGTCGGACTGGCCGACTTCCTGCTCCGCGGGTACACCGCTCGCGACCGCGGACCGGGACGCCGCGCCGCCTCAGCGCTGGGCGCGGACGTCCTCCGGCGGGGCGATGCCGAACTCGGACTCCAGCAGGTCCCTGATCCCGTCCGTGCCGTCGACCTCCTCTACGGTGGTCGTCCCGTCCGGCCCGGTCCGGGTGAGGGTCGTCGCGTCGAGGCTCAGGTGGCCCGTGGCGAGCGTGCGCTGGACGAACAGGCGGCGGAACGGCGAGCGCGGGTGGGTCGCCACGTGCCAGTTGGCGATCCCGATGTCGACGGCGGGGGCGCGGTCCAGCGTGAAGGAGACCAACTCCTCCCAGCCGTCGGCCGTGTCACCCGCCGCAGCCGCAGCCGCAGCCGCAGCCGCCGCGTCCGTCCGGGCCTGGAGCACCCAGACCGGCGCGGGGCCGTCCGCCTCCTCCAGGACCAGGCGGTTGAACCGCCCGAGGCCCTCCCGCACCAGGCCGGGGATCATCGGCAGCGGCTCCAGCAGGGAACGGGCGGAGCCGAAACCCACGTCGACCAGGTGACGGCCGCTCTCGCCCGGCACCCGGACCGCCAGCACCATGTGGGTCCGCGGGCGTACCTCCCCGGGGCGTGCGCCGAGCCGGACCCGGCCGGTCAGCCGGGTGACCTCGAAGCCCGACTGCTCCAGGACGGCGGCGAACAGGGTGTTGTGCTCGAAGCAGTAACCGCCGCGGGAGCCTTCGACGAGTTTGGCCTGCAGGTCGGCGAGGTCCAGGGACGGGACCGTGCCGACGACCACGTCGATGTTCTCGAACGGGATGCCGAGGACGTGCGCGTGGTGCAGGGACCGGAGGGTCGCGACGGTGGGCGCCTGCTCCCCGTCCCATCCGATGCGTGCGAAGTACTTCTCCAGATCTACGGTCATAGGGCCACGGTACGGACCGGGCCGGGCCCCCGGCTTCCGCCTCCGGTAGCGATCTTGGTGGACCCCGCGACCTAGGACCTGCCCACCCGCCCGCCGGACCTACGGGCCGGTCCCCGAACGGCCGTTACACAGACGATGGACGGCCGTGACACGACCGGCCGGGGACCGCGACACGGCCCTCCTACCGTCACTCGGGACGCACCGGCCGCACCGGCCGGGACCCGCGTCATGACGAAGGAGAGAACCGCATGACCAGCCGTATCCGCCGGTCCCCCGCCCGCCGCGTGCTCGCCGTCTGCGCCATGACCGGGGCCGCCCTGCTGGCCTCCGTCTCCGGCGGGCAGGCGTGGGCCGACGGCGCCCCGGCCCCGGCCCCGGCCACGCCCACCGCGGTCGCCCCGGCGGCCCCGGGTGCTCCGGCCACGCCGACCGCCGTCCCCTCGGCGAAGGCCGGCTCCGGCGGGCCGGCCGTCGCCCCGGCCACGCCCACCGCCGTCCCCTCGGCGAAGCCGGGTGAGGACCGTCCGGCCGTCGCCCCGGCCACCCCGCCCCACCCGGCCCCGGCTCCGGCCAAGGAAGGGGCCCCGGCCGGCGGCGCGCCGCAGGTCCGCGAGGTGCCGAAGGGCGCCGCCCAGGCCGGTGACGGGTCCGGCTCGACCGGCTCCTCCGGCCTCATGCTGGCCGGCGGCGGCACCGTCGCGGCCGTCGGCGCCGCCGCACTGGGCTTCGCCGTCCTGCGCCGCCGGTCCGGTGCGCGCGGCTGACCACGGCCCCGGGCCCTCCGGGCGTCCCGTCGTCCCCGCTCCCGACACGACTGTTCGGGGCGGGGACGACGGGGCCCCGTCCCGGAGCGGGTGGCCCGGGGTCGACGAAGCGGCCGACGGCGGCCGGCACGCCGACCGGGCCGCCGCCCGTCACCGCGGACGCGGCCGCAGCCACGGCGGACACCGCCGCGCCCGGACCGACGGGCCCGGTGCGGCCGGGCTCCGCCGGACCGCCTTCGGCGCGGCGGGCCTGATCTGCGTGGTCCTCGGCACCTCCATCGCGTTCAACAGCACCCGCACCCCGGTGGTGCGGGTGGAGACCTCGGCCCGCGAGGCCACCGGCCCGGCGGCCGGCTCCGGGAGCGCCGGGACCCTCGGGACCGGGACCGCCACCGGGGCGGCGGCCACCTCCCCGGCCGCCGCCCCGGGCACCTCCTCGTCCGCCGCGCCCCGGAAGCCCTTCACGGCGTCCGCGCCGACCCGCCTCGTCGTTCCGGCGGCGGGCGTCGACGCCCCGGTGACCGGTCTCGGCCTGAACCCGGACGGGACGGTCGAGGTGCCGGCGGCCGACCGGGCCGACGAGACCGGCTGGTACCGCAACGGACCGACACCGGGGGAGACCGGCCCGGCCGTCCTGATCGGGCACTACGACACCGCGCACGGCCCGGCGGTCTTCCACGGCCTGCCGAAGCTGCGGCCCGGCGACCTGATCCAGGTGCGGCGGGAGGACGGCAGCACGGTGGACTTCCGGGTCCGTTCGATGCGCCAGGCCGCCAAGGACCGGTTCCCGACGGAGGAGGTCTACGGCGACACGGCGGCCCCCGAGCTGCGGTTGATCACCTGCGGCGGCCGGATCGGCGCGGACGGCCACTGGACGGACAACATCATCGTCATGGCGGACCTGGCCGACCCGGCGGGTCCCGCCGGCTGACGGCGCCGTCCGGGACGCCGGTGGCACCCGCGACAATGATCACCACGACGGACCGGGACGGCCGGAACGACCGGCACACCCGGCACGACCGGCAGGACCGGGACGACCGGGACGCCGGCAGTCGTCGGTACCCCGCCCGGCGGCCCGCGAGCCGCCGGGCGGAACCGCCGACCGCCGTCGCGGCGACCTACCACCGGGGACGAACCGGCGCGTCGCCGCAGACCGGAGCAGGCCGCCGCCGACCGGAGCAGACCGCCACCGACCGGCGCCGACCGCCGCAGACCGCACGAGACAAGACCGGACCGGACCGGACCGGACCAGGAGGACGAGAACCGACCGTGGCAGCACCTCCTCCACCCCGTCGCGGCCGGTCCGGCGCCGCACCACGGGCGGCCCTGGCCGCCCTCCTCGCCGTTCTCGCACTCACCCTGCCGGTCGGCTGCGCCGCCCCCGGCGGCCTGCGCGACCACGGCGCGGCCCAGCCGGTGACGCCGCCCCCGGTGCCGCAGCCGCTCTGGCCCGGCCTGGCCACCGTGCCGCCGCCGACCGCGCCCGCGGCCGGCACGGGCCAGGCCTCGGAGCCGCCGCCCCAGCCCGTCCCGGGCGTCACCGCCCCCGGGCAGGACATCACCGCCGTCGACGTCCACGGCCTGCTCGCGAAGGACCCCGGGGTGAGCCAGGACGAGCGGCGGGCCCTCGACGCCTGTCCGGCCTGCGAGCTCCGCAGCCCCGAGTACCGCGACCTCACCGGCGACGGACGCCCCGAGCTGATCCTCGCCGTCGGCACGGCGGGCACCGCCGGACCGGTCGTCCTGCACGTCTACACCCTGACCGCCGACGGCCTCGTGCCCGTCCTGAGGGTGCAGGCGTTGGCGAGGTTCAGCGCGGAGACCGTCGGTACGGACCTGCGGCTGCACGAGTCGACCAGCGTGTGGGTCCGGACCACCAGCCACTACCGCTGGGACGGTGTCCGTCTCGGCCTGGTGGAACAGACGAGCCAGGACCTCGGTCCCGTGCCGCCCAAGCAGCCCACCCCGGAACCGGAGGCGCCCCCGACCCCGACGAAGGGGCCGGTCGTCAAGCCGCCCGTGACGCCCTCCGCCCCGGGCCCGGCCCCCGCGGCGCCCACCCCGACCGCGCGGCCCACGGCGGACTCCGGTGCGGCGGTCTCCCCGCGCGCCGGTGCCTCGCAGGCCGCCCCGCCGCCCGCCCAGCCCGTCCGTCCGACCACCGCGGCTCCCCCGGAGGCCAAGCCTTGACCCGCGCAGCGCCCACCCACCCGCACATCCTGATCGTCGAGGACGACGAGGTGATCCGGGAGGCGACCCGGATGGCCCTGGAGCGCTACGGCTTCACCGTCTCCACGGCCGCGGACGGCCTGGAGGGGCTGGAGGTGTTCCAGGCCGTCCGCCCCGACCTGCTGCTGCTGGACGTGATGCTGCCGCTGCTCGACGGCGTCGGCCTCTGCCGGCGGATCCGCGAGGAGAGCCAGCTGCCGATCCTGATGATGTCGGCGCGCACCGACCCGGTGGACGTGGTGTCCGGCCTGGAGGCGGGCGCGGACGACTACGTGGTCAAGCCGTTCGAGAGTGCCGTGCTGGTGGCGCGGATCCGTACCGTGCTGCGCCGGATCCGGGTCGTCCCGGCGGCGGAGGCCCCGGTCGCAGAAGCCCCGGCGACGGAGGCCCCGGCGGCGCCCCTCACCGGGTCCCCTGCCCTCCCCGCCGCCGCCCCCGTCCCCGCGCCCGCCGCCGTGCCCGCCGCCCCCGTCGCCGCGCCGTCGCCGAGGGCGGTCGTCCGCAGCTTCGACGGCATGGAGGTGGACACCGACTCCATGGAGGTCCGGGTGAACGGCCGACTGGTCCCGCTGACCCCGACCGAACTGCGGCTGCTGCTGGAGTTCACCGCCGCGCCCGGCATCGTGCTGGAGCGGTCGAGCCTGCTGGAGCGGGTGTGGGACTACGAGTGGGGCGCCGACACCCGCGTGGTCGACGTCCACGTGCAGCGGCTGCGCGCCAAGATCGGCGGCGGGCGGATCGAGACGGTCCGCGGTTTCGGCTACAAGTTCCGGCGTCCCGAATGACACTGCGCCGCCAGATCGCGACCGCCGTCGCCGCCATCTCCGTGCTGGTCGCGGTGGCGGTCGGGCTGCTGGTCCACCAGGCGATGGTCCGCCAGCACGTCGACCAGGCCCGCCGTTCGGCGCTCACCGCGCTCGACTCGGCCCTCGCGTCCTACAAGCGGGGCGAGGCGGTCGGGGGCGGCACCGCGCTGGACGACCCCGCGATGCCGGACCGGCTGCGCACCCTCGCGGCGTCCGGGCGGCACGGCTCGCTGCTGGCGACCGGACCGCGGGGCGGCGAGGAGATGTGGGCGGCGGGCGGCGTCCACGACGGGGTGCTCTCCGTCCGGGTCGACTTCACGCAGGACCGGGAGGCGATCGCCGACCTGGACCGGATCATCCTGATCGCCGTCGTCGCCTCGGTCTTCACGACGGTGCTGGTCGGGGTGCTGGTCGCGGACCGGATCAGCCGGCGGCTGCGGACGGCGGCGACGGCCGCCCGGGGGATCGCCGCCGGGCGCACGGACACCCGGATCGGCGAACTGGTCGACGGCCGGGACGAGGTCGCCGACCTCGCGGCGGCCGTCGACCTGATGTCCCGGGCCCTGCACCGCCGGCTGGAGGACGAGCAGCGGTTCACCGCCGACGTCGCCCACGAACTGCGGACCCCGCTGACCGGGCTGGTCACCGCGGCCGAACTGCTGCCGCCCGGCCGCCCCACCCAGCTGGTGCAGAACCGGGTGCAGGCACTGCGCTCGCTGGTCGAGGACCTGCTGGAGGTGTCCCGGCTGGACGCCGACGCCGAGACGCCGGACCTCGCGGCCGTGCCGCTGGAACGGGCGGTGCGCCGCACCGTCACGCTCACCGGCCTGGACGTGGCGGTCGAGCTGAGCGACACGGCGGCCGCCGCGTCGGTGCGCACCGACCTGCGCCGGCTGGACCGCATCCTGGGCAACCTGCTCGTCAACGCCGACCGGCACGGCGGCGGCACGGTCCGGCTGCACGTCGACGACGCGCGGATCACCGTCCGGGACCACGGCCCGGGCTTCCCGGACGAACTGCTCCGGGACGGGCCCCAGCGCTTCCGCACCAGCGTGCGCGAGCGGGGGAAGGGGCACGGCCTCGGCCTGACCATCGCCCGGGGCCACGCCCGGGTGATCGGCGCGGAGCTGACCTTCGCCAACCACCCCGACGGCGGCGCGGTCGCCACCCTCCTGCTGCCGCCCGCGGCGACACCCGGCGGCACGGGCGACGCCGGGCGCGGCACGGCGGAGCCGGAGGGGGCCTGAGCCCGCGCGCCCGGGCCGTCGGGTGCGGGCAGGGCCCGACCGCCCCGGAACGGGCCGGAGAAAAAATTCTCTGTACCCCCTGCAACCACTCCGGGCCCCATGCGTCTGTATGGATGTGAGGCCGGAAGGGCGGCCCTCCGCAAGGCGGGGGCGTGCCGCTCGTGGGCGAATCAGTCCACGGGGGTCGGTCGAGCGACTCATCCACCAGTGACGTGCGGGCGCGCCGACGCATTCCTCGGCATGCCCGCAGACCGTGTGTTCCAGGGGGGAACCATGTCCAGCACCACCACCAGCACCACCAGCACCACCCGGGTCCGGCGTTCGCGCCGCACCCTGTCCGCCGCTGCCGCCGTCGGTGCCGCCGCCCTCGTCGGCTCGCTCGCGCTCCCGGCACAGGCCGCGCACGCCGAGAGCCCCGCGTACGTCAAGGCCGCCGAGCTGTCCGTCCAGGCTCCGGCGGTCATCGGGTTCGCGGGGCAGCCGGTGACGTTCACCGAGACCCTCACCAACACCGGCGAGGAGACCACCGCCTTCAAGATCCGCCTCTCCCTGACGAGCGGGGTGGGCACGCCGGCGAACTCCATCACGATCGACTACAAGGACCCTGCGAGCGGCGCCTGGAAGTCGGTTCCGCTGGAGTACTACGGCACGGACGGCGGCGTCTCCCACGAGGGGATGGTGGAGGGCATCGTCGTGCCGGTCGGCAAGACGGTCAAGGTCGCCATGCGCATCGGCGCCCCCATGGGCCGGCCGCACGACGGCGCGAGCAACGGCGGCTTCGACTCCGTCAAGCTGCGGTCCGTCGTGGGCTGGGGGGCTTCGGGGGTCAAGCTGGCCGAGCAGACCAGCACGATCAAGGTCGCCTCCATCGACACCTCGCTCGCCCGCGTGCCGGGCACCGCGGTGGCGGGCGGCGCCCCGATCGAGTTCGACGCGGTCCTGTCCAACCCCACGCCGTCCGGCTACGTCAACCTCGGCAACGTGCTCTTCGTCGACGATCACGCCACCGTGCAGGTGCGCAAGGCGGACGGGACGTGGACCACGCTGAAGAAGGTGGCCGGCGGCGAGCCGACCGACACGCGCGGGGTCTACCTGCAGGGCCGGGACTCCAGCATCGGTGCCAAGAAGACCACGGTCACCAGGGTGCGCATCTCGTACGACAAGAACACGCCGCTGGGCACGACGAAGATCAACCCGTGCGTCTTCGTCAACGAGCCCGCCAATGCCCCGTTCCGCGGGACGACCCACTGCGTGAAGGGGGCCACCGTCAAGATCGTCGCCCCGGGCACGGGTTCGTCCGGCGCCGGGACCGCCAAGCCCGCCACCCCGGCACCGACCAAGGCGCCGACGAAGGCACCCGCCAAGCCCGCCACCCCGGCCCCCGGCAAGGAGGCCCCTGGCAAGGAGGCCCCCGGCAAGGAGGTCGTGGGCAAGGAGGTCGTGGGCAAGGACGTCTCGGTGAAGAGCCCGGCCCCGGTTGCGGCGCCGACCGTCTCCGCCGCTCCCTCCGCGGGCGCCGGTGCGCCGGCGGCCACCGCTCCGTCCGCGCCCGTCACCGGCGAACTCGCCTCCACCGGCGCCGGGTCCACCGTGTTCCCGGCCACCGTCGCCGCGGTCCTCGCCGGCCTCGGCGCCGGTGCGCTGCTCCTCGCCCGCCGTCTGCGCCGCCGGTCCTGACGCGTCGGCGCAACCAGTGCCCGCCCGGCCGCCGACCGGGCGGGCACTGCTCGTCGGCGGGCCTGTCCCCGGGTCCGTCCCCGGGTTCCGTCCGCGTGTGTCAGGCGGTGGTCAGGGCCGGGGGCCGCCAGTCGTAGACCGGGGCGGCGCGGCGGAGCACGGCGCGGTCGGGGAGGAGGCCGGCGGCGGTCAGGGCGAGGTCGCGGGCCAGGACGGCGAACGGCGAGCGCCGGGCGACCAGCGCGCCGATGCCGCGCGAGCCGTCGACGACGGCGGTGGCGCGGGGGAGGCGGGCGGCGGTGTAGGCGGGGAGTCCGGCGGCGGGGTCGCCGCCGGGCCGGACGCCTGCGGCGAGGACCACCGCGTCCTCGACGGCCTGGCAGGCGCCCTGGCCCTGGAACGGGCACATGGCGTGGGCGGCGTCGCCGAGCAGGGCGACGCGGCCGCGGTGGTAGGCGGGCAGCGGGTCGGCGATCTCCCAGACGTCGTGGCGGAGCACCTCGGCCGGGTCGGCGGAGGCGAGCAGCTCCGGGATAGGTGCGCACCAGTCGCCGTAGCGGCGCAGGAGTTCGGCGCGCTCGTCGCCGTCGGCGGCCCGGCCGCCGGCCGGGGCGAGCGCGGCGCCGTAGACGTAGACCCGGCCGTCGGCGAGCGGGACGACGCCGGCGAGCCGGCCGCGGCCCCAGACCTCGCCGGCGGCGAACGGCGGGCGCGGGGGCTCGGCGACGACGGTCCGCCAGGTGGTGAAGCCGGAGTAGCGCGGGCCCGGGTGGTGGGGGAAGAGCAGGGCGCGGGTGGCGGAGCGGATGCCGTCGGCGCCGACGACCAGCTCGGCGGGGTGCTCCCCGTCGGCGGTGCGGACGAGGGCGGGCCGGTCGGCGGCGCCGGGGTCGACGAGTTCGGCGCGTGAGCCGGTGCGGACGGTGCCGGCGGGCAGGGCGTCGACGAGGGCGTCGATGACGGCGGCGCGGGCGACGGCGATCAGCTTGTCGCCGAAGACGGCCTCGACGGCGTCGGTGCCGGTGCGGGCGAGCCAGCGGCCGGAGGGGCGGCGCACGCCGACGGCGGGGTGCGGGGCGGCGAGGGCGCGGAGGCGGTCGGCGACGCCGAGCCGGTCGAGGGCGCGCAGGGCGTTCGGGGCGAGGGTGACGCCGGCGCCGACGGGTTCGAGCGAGGCGGCGCGTTCGTGGACGGTCACGGCGACGCCCCGGTGGTGGAGGGCGAGGGCGGCGGCGAGTCCGCCGATTCCGCCGCCGATCACGACGGCGCGCGGCCCGGCGGGCGCCTCGGCTCGTGACTCGGTGTGCGCCTCGTCCTGCGGCTCGGTGTTCGGCTCGGTGTTCGGCTCGTTGCGCGGCGCTGCGTCCCGGTCCATGGGGATCCCCTCTCGAACTACACCTGTAGTTTCGGCGTCGCGCACCACCGTACTACAGCTGTAGTTTGATTGGGTGCAGGCGTCGAAACCCGCGATGATCGGGGCCATGACCAGCCCCGCCCCAGCCCCCGCGCCCCAGCGGCAGACCCTGATCGCCGACACCGCCGTCGCCCTGATCGCCGAACGCGGCCTGCGCGGGCTGACCCATCGCGCGGTCGACGAGGCGGCCGGCCTGCCGACCGGCTCCACCTCCAACCTCGCCCGCACCCGGGCGGCCCTGCTGGAGCTGGCGATCACCCGGATCGCGGAGCTGGAGTCGCCGGGCTTCCTGGCCGCGGCGGCCGAGGTGCCGGGCTCCGGTCCGCGCGAGCTGCTCGTCCGGGTCGCGGCCGACGCCGTCCACCAAGCGCTCACCGCCGGACGCGCCCTCACCGTGGCCCGCTTCGAACTGGCCCTGGAGGCCACCCGGCGCCCGGAACTGCGGGCCGTCTACGACCGGTTGGGCGCGGGCTTCACCGACTTCGCGGCCACCGTGCTGACCCGCTGCGGCTCCCGGGCCCCCGAGGCGGACGCCCGCCGGCTGGTCCGCTGGACCGAGGGCGTGCTCTTCGGTGCGACGGCCGGCAGCGGGCACGGCCACGTCCCCGAACCGGCCGAGCTGCGCGAGGAGTTGACGGCCTACCTCGCAGCCCTGCTCGACAGGGAGTAGCGGGCGCGGAGGGGCGGGTGGGCGGCGCGGAGCAGCCGGGGATCGGGGTCGGGGCCGGGGCCGTCAGACCGTGTCGAGTGCCGGGGCGAGGACGGCGAAGGCCTGCTCGGTCAGCGCGGTCGGATCCGCCGTCCCGTCGCTCTCGCTCCAGCGCTCCAGCACCGCACTGAAGGCGGTGAGCGCCATGCCGGCGGCGAGCCGCGGGTAGAGGTCGGTACGGGCGTCGAGCCCCAGTCGGTCCGCCAGCTCCTCCGTCAGTTCGTCGCGCCACTGCGCCTGGTGCCCCAGGAAGCGGGCGTTCAGCGGTGGCGTGCGCAGGATCAGCTGCACGATCCGCAGTGGCCGGTCCCCGTGGTCGCCGCAGGCGGCGAGCGGGGCGCGGACGGCCTCGCGCAGTGCCGCCGAGGGCCGTTCGTCGGCCGGCCGGGCCGCCAGCCCCGCGCGGATGCCGGTGCCGAGCTCCGCCAGGAACTGCACCACCACGTCCTCCTTGGACGCGAAGTAGCGGAAGAACGTCCGCTTGGACACGCCGGCGGTGGCCGCGATCTCGTCCACGGTGACCGCGTCGAACCCCTGGGTCGTCAGCAGCTGGAACGCGGCCTCGGTGAGCTCGTCCACGACGAGCTGCCGCTTGCGCTGGGCCAGGCTGACTGCGGGTGCGGAGCTCATGCGGCGATGGTATGCCATGTCGCCGACGGCACCAAGGGGTGTCATGGCACTTGGGATCTCTATGACATCAAGGGGCATCTTGACACCGAGTGACACAGGCGCCAGCATGTGGCGCATGACAGTGGAACCGGAACGGCAGCCGGAGTCAGGGCCGGAGCGGCCGACGCCCCGGCGGCAGGGGCACGGACAGGGGCAGGGGCGGCGGGGGCGGACGCGGTGGGGGAGCGGTGACATCCCGGACCAGACCGGTCGGGTCTTCGTGGTCACCGGAGCCAACAGCGGTCTCGGGCTGGCGACCACCAGGGCGCTGGTCCGTCGGGGCGGGCACGTCGTCCTCGCCGTGCGCGACGAGGAGAAGGGGCGCCGGGCGGCGGCCGACATCGTCGCCGCACTCCTCCCCGACACCGCCTGGTCCGCCGCCCCCGCAGGCCCGACCCCCGCAGGCCCGACCCCCGCAGGCCCCGCCCCCGCAGCTCCCGCCGCCGAGAGCCTGGCGGCGCGCCTGGAGGTCCGCCGGCTGGACCTGGCCGACCTGGACTCCGTCCGCGCCTTCGCCGAACGGCTGCGCGCCGACCACCCGCGGCTGGACGCGCTCGTCAACAACGCGGGCGTGATGGCCCCGCCCCGGACGCTCAGCCCGCAGGGCCACGAGCTCCAGTTCGCCGCCAACCACCTCGGCCACTTCGCGCTCACCGGGCTGCTGCTCGACGCGCTCGCGGCCGCGCCCGATCCGCGCGTGGTCACCGTCAGCTCGGTCAACCACCGCAAGGGGCGCATCCGCTTCGACGACCTCACCGGTGCGCGCGACTACGCCCCGATGGCGTTCTACGACCGGTCGAAGTTCGCCAACGCCGTCCACGGCCACGAGCTGCACCGGCGGCTGACCGCCGCCGGCAGCCCGGTGCGCAGCCTGCTCGCCCACCCCGGCTACGCCGCGACCGGCCTCCAGACCGCGGCACCGACCGGCCTGGTCCGCCTGCTCTTCGGCCGCGTCCTCCGGCCGCTCGCCCAGACGGCGGACGACGGCGCGCTGCCGCAGCTGTACGCGGCGACCGCCCCGGACGCGCGGGGCGGCGAGTTCATCGGACCGGACGGGCGCGGCGAACTGCGCGGCGCGCCGACCCGCGTGCCGCTCGCCCCGGCGGCGGCCGATCCGGGCACCGGCCGCCGACTCTGGGAGGTGTCGGAGGAGCTGACCGGCGTGCGGTACGGGCTGCCGGCCGCACCGTCCTGACGGCCCTGACCGTCCTGACGGTTCCGACGGTCCTGAGAGCCCCGGCCCCCGACCGGCGGTTCCCGCCGCCCGCCGGGCGGGTCGTCAGGCGGGCTGCGCCACCGTCACCACGGGCTCGTGGCGGACCGGGAAGTTCACCGAAGAGGCGATGAAGCAGGCCCGGTGCGCGTCGGCGTGCAGGGCGAGCGCCCGCTCCGTCATCCCCGCTTCGGTGACCTCGACCTGAGGGTGCAGCACCGCCTCGGTGAAGTGGCCGCCCTCGGCGGTCTCGGCCATCGTGCCGGTCGGGCGGTCGGTGTACGAGGTGACCACGACGCCGTTCACCGCGCACAGGTGCAGGTACCAGAGCAGGTGGCACTGGGAGATCGAGGCGAGGAGGAGCTGTTCGGGGTTCCACCGGGTCGGGTCGCCGCGGAAGGCGGGGTCGGAGGAGCCGGGGATGGCCGGGCGGCCCTCCGCCGCGACCTCGTGGTCCCGGCGGTACGAGCGGTAGTCGCTGGTGCCGGTGCCCTGGTTGCCGGTCCAGGTGATCTCGGTGGTGTAGGTGTGCAGCTTGGCCATCGGGTGCCTCTCCGCGCGGGGCCGGTGGGGGAGTTCGGACACCCAGTCAACAGCAGCCGCCGACGGTCCGGTTCACCCGGGCCGCAGCCGAACCCCCGCCCGGCGCGCACCCCACCTCCCGCACCCCACCCCCCCGCGCACCCCACCCCCCCGCGCACCCCACCTCCCGCGCCCCACCCCCCGGGCACCCCCGCTGTGCACGCGGAGCCGGGGCCCGGCGGGCCGTGTTTCGCCGGGCCCCGGCCGTGGTCGCCGCCACTGCCCGGTCCGGCCTCACCCGCGCCGGGGCGGCCCCGGCGGAGCCACCGTCGGAGCCGCGTCGGGCGCGTCGGGCGGGGCGGCGGTCACCTGCGCTGCGGTCCTTCGGGTCCGTGCCCGGAGGCCGGGGGCCGGCCCCCGGGGCGCACGTCCCGGAAACCTCGCGCAGGTGGTCTCATTCGATGGTGACGTCCACCTGCATCTCGCTCTCCCCGGGCGTGCCGGCGATGTCGAGGGTGACGCCGCTCCAGACGCCGTTGGGCTCGTTCAGCGGCGGCTTGGTGTGCTCTCCGATGCTGGTGTTGCCGTCCGACGGGTAGAGGTCGTCCGGGTCGCCGCGTTCGTCGGCCCCGAAGATCTTCGCGAGGTCGCGCTCGCCGTCGGCCTGCATGAGCTCGATGGCGAGGCGCCGTTCGTCGTTGACGTTGTCGATGGCCTCGTCCACCACGTAGGCGGCGATGCCCTCGTCGGGCAGGAACTCGTCCTGGCCGCTCCGGCGGCGGTACTCGACGACGATGTACTGGCTCTCGCTCATCCGCCCCGGGTCCGGGTTGCGGACGAACAGCGGGCTGCCGCCGTCGGCGACGGGCCTCATGGCGATGCCGCTGGTGGTGCTGTCGACCTGCTGCGGGCTGGTCCAGCCGTGGAACATCCGGAGCATGCTGTTCGGGAAGACCGGAGTGGTGCCCTTGTTGCCCCAGGAACCGCCCGCCATCAGGCAGTAGTTGCCGAGGCCGTTGGAGACGGTGGTCTCCACCCGGCCGGTGTCGTAGAAGTCCGCCCAGCGGGCGGCCAGGTGGCCCCACTCGTGGGCGCAGACGCCGACCTTGCAGTCCTCGGGGACGGTCAGGAAGGTCTGCACCCGCAGGTTCGGCGCGACCTCGACCCCGTTGGGGTCGGGCGGGTTCCACTTGAGGCTCCACAGGCTGGTCGGCTGCGCGAACTCCGGGAGTTCCTCGGCCCCGCGGCCCGCGTGGACGATGAACAGCGCGGTGACCAGGCCCTCGCCGAGGGCGTCGAGGCCGCCGGTGAAGTCGATGCCCTCCCTGAGCGCGATGTCCAGCGTGTCGGCGGCCATGCCCTGGGAGTTGCGGGGCGGCCTGCCGGTGCCGGACCGGTTGTCGGCGTAGAAGGAGATCGGGTGCGGCAGGCGGAACCAGCCGTGGACCTCGCCCACGATGTCGATGCCGTGCGAGTCGGGCCGCTCCGGGTCGAAGCCGCTGATCCGGTGGTAGTAGTCGCGCATCGAGCCGGTGGCGAAGGTGCCCGAGCTGAACAGCAGTCGCTCGAAGTGCTCGACGGTGTGGGAGGGGTCGTGCGGCTGGTCGGGGAAGTCGACCAGCAGGACCAGGGTGCGGACCGTGCCCTTGAGCTTCCTGGGCGGACGGGTGATCAGCTGGGCCCCGTCGCTGGGGCCCGGGCGGACGGCGCCGTCGTCGAGGCCGACGACGTTCTCGCCCCGGTGGTTGGCGCGCCAGACGAAGTAGTACTGCTCGAAGCTGACGCTGCTCGGCAGCCGCCGGCTCTCGATCAGGTCCAGGTAGTGGGCGCGGAGGGCGGCGAGGGCGTCGGGCGACATCGGCACCGGGCAGGGGTGGTGGTCGTCGAGGGGATGGTGGGGGCGGTGATGCAGCGGGGTTAAGGTGTGACGCATCGTGACGGCTCCTTAGAGCCTGTTCACCCCGCGGGGGCGTCTGCGGCGCCCCGCCGAGTGGGCGGTCGCCGGCAATCGGTCGGCTCGCCGAGGACGGTCGGGTCTGGCCGGTACCGGTCGCGAAACGGACGATATGTGGTTGTCTGTCCCTATTTTGACGCCGAGGACGGTGAAAGCACCAGGGTCGGAGGGGTACCGGTTCCGTTCAGTCCGCCCGGTACGCCGCCGCGGCCGCCGCGAACGAGGCGGCGAGCTGCGGGGATCCCGCCCAGTGCAGGTGCAGATACGAAGCGTGAACGTTTCCGGCCGCGAACCCCTCGGTGCGCGGGCCGGTCGGCAACCGCCAGCCCCAGGCGGGCCGTTCGCCGGCCCCGGGTTCGCAGACCGTCCGGTGGAACTCGTGCCCGCGCAGCCGGGTGCCGGTGGGCGCCAGCGGAGAGTCGTGCAGGGCCACCGCCTCCCGGTACCCGAGGGTCAGCCGCTCGGTCATCCGGGCCGAGGTGTCCAGTACGCCGCACATCGGCAGGCCGTCCAACTCCCGTCCGAGGTAAAGCAGTCCGGCGCACTCGGCGGAGACCGGACCGCCGGAGGTGGCGAACGCGGCGATCGCCGAACGGAGTTGCCCGTTCGCGCTGAGTTCCCGTACGTACAGCTCGGGGAACCCGCCGCCGATCACCAGGCCCGCCGTGCCCTCCGGCAGCCCGTCGGCGTGCAGCGGGTCGAACGGGACCACCTCGGCGCCGGCGGCGGTCAGCAGCTCCGCGTTCTCGGCGTACGAGAACGAGAAGGCGGCGCCGCCGGCCACCGCGATCCTGGGCGCCCCCGCGATCCTGGGTGCCCCCGCGATCCTGGGCGCCACCGCGGCACCCGGCGCCGGGGCGGCCCCGGCGCCCGCGAGCGAGGCGATCTCCGCGGCCGGGTCCCACGGTTCGGCGTCCAGCGGCGGCGCGGTCCGCGCCAGCGCCAGCACCGCGTCCAGGTCCACCGAGGCCGCGACCAGCTCACCCATGTCGGCGACCGCCCGCAGGGCCTCCGCCGAGCGCTCCACGGCCGGGATCAGGCCGAGGTGGCGGGACGGCGTGGCGACCGCCGCCGAGCGCCGGACCGAGCCCAGCACCGGCACGCCCGAGCCCTCCTCCAGGGCCTCGCGGAGCAGCAGCTCGTGCCGGTCCGAGGCGACCCGGTTGAGGATCACCCCGGCCAGCCGGACCTCCGGGTCCCAGGACGCGAAGCCGTGCACCAGCGCGGCCACCGACCGGGACTGCGAGGAGGCGTCCACCACCAGCACCACCGGTGCCCGCAGCAGCTTGGCGACGTGCGCGGTGGACGCCAGCTCGCCGCGCCCCGAGGCGCCGTCGTACAGGCCCATCACGCCCTCGACCACCGCCACGTCCGCCCCGGCCGCGCCGTGCAGGAAGAGCGGTGCGATCCGCTCCGGCCCGCACATGAACGCGTCCAGGTTGCGGCCCGGCCGGCCGGCGGCCAGCCCGTGGTAGCCCGGGTCGATGTAGTCCGGGCCCACCTTGTGCGGCGAGACGGCCAGCCCGCGCGCGGCGAGCGCCGCGATCAGGCCGGTGGCGACGGTGGTCTTGCCGGCGCCGGAGGACGGCGCCGCGACGACGAGACGGGGGATGTTCACGTTCAGGTCTTCCGGTCTACCACTCGATACCGCGCTGGCCCTTGCGGCCGGCGTCCATGGGGTGCTTGACCTTGGTCATCTCGGTGACCAGGTCGGCGAACTCGGTGAGCGCCTCGGGCGCGTACCGGCCGGTGACGACGACGTGCTGGCTGCCCGGACGGTCCTTCAGGACGGCCACCACCTCCTCCGGGTCGACCCAGCCCCAGTGCATCGGGTAGGTGAACTCGTCCAGCACGTAGAAGCGGTAGGTCTCGGCGGCGAGGTCGCGCTTGACCTGCTCCCAGCCCTCCTTGGCCGCCGCCTCGCTGTCCATCTCCATCTCGGAGGAGCGCTGGATCCAGGACCAGCCGGAGCCCATCTTGTGCCAGTCGACCGTGCCGCCCTCGCCGGAGGCGCCGAGCACGCGCAGCGCGTTCTCCTCGCCGACCTTCCACTTGGCGGACTTCACGAACTGGAACACCCCGACCGGCCAGCCCTGGTTCCAGGCGCGCAGCGCCATGCCGAAGGCCGCGGTGGACTTGCCCTTGCCGGGGCCGGTGTGCACGGCCGTGATCGGCATCGTGCGTCGCTGGCGGGTCGTCAGTCCGTCGTCGGGGACACTCTCGGGAACACCCTTGGGCATGTCGGCTCAGGCCGCCTTTCGCGTCGTGGTGGTGGGGCGTCCGCCGGTGGGGCGGTTCGCAGCGGTGCGGTTCGGGGTGGGGCGGCTGTCGCGGACGAGCGAGGCCACGCCCTCGGGCCGCAGCTCGTCCAGCGTCACGGCGGTGGCGCGCAGCCGGCCGGCCAGGGTGCGGGCCAGGCCGAGCCGGACCGGGCCGGACTCGCAGTCCAGCACCACGCTCGCCACGCCCTGCCCGGCCAGCAGCCCGGCCGCCCGGTGCGACTGCGCCACGGCGTCGCGGGCGCCGGTGGCCCGGCCGTCCGTCACCACGACGAGCAGCGGGCGGCGGTCCGGGTCGCGCAGCCGCTCGATCCGCAGCACCTCGTGGGCGCGCAGCAGTCCGGCGGCCAGCGGGGTCCGGCCGCCGGTGGGCAGCGACTCCAGCCGGGCCGCGCCGACCTCGACCGAGGACGTCGGCGGCAGCGCCAGTTCGGCCGAGGCGCCCCGGAAGGTGATCATGCCGATCTTGTCCCGGCGCTGGTAGGCGTCCATCAGCAGGGACAGCACCGCGCCCTTGACGGCGGTCATCCGCTGCCGGGCCGCCATCGAACCGGAGGCGTCCACCACGAACAGCACCAGGTTGGACTCCCGCCCCTGGCGCACCTGTTCGCGGAAGTCGTCCTTGTGCAGCACCAGCGCGCGGGACGCCCGCCCGCGGGCCACCTGGTGCGGAGCGGCGGCCCGCAGGGTGGCGCTCAGGTGCAGCCGGGCGAGCCGGCCCTGCGGGCGGCGGGCCCGCACGGTGTGGCCGCCGTCGGTCTCGGCGGGGGAGCGGCGGCCCTGCGCGCCGCGCCCGGTGCCGTCGACCGCGAACAGCCTGGTCCGGTACGGGTCGCCGGCCGCCACCGGCGCCGACTCCCGCGCGGGGGCGGGGTGCTGGGCCGGGACGGGCTGCGGGCCGGCGGGCTCCTCCTCGGCGGCCGGGCTCTCGGCTCCGGCGGGCGGGCCCTCCGGGCCGGCCGGCTCGGGAGCCCCGCCACCGCCGCCGTCGGGGCCTCCGCCGTCGGGGCCGTCGCCCTCGGGGCCGTCCGGGCCGTCCTCCTGGTCCGGGTCCTCGTCCGGCTCCTGCGCCCGGCCCTCCTCCGGGGCCTGCTCCTCGCGGGCCTGCTCCGCCAGGGCCTCTTCCTCCTCCTGGCGGGCCTGCTCCTCCAGCGTGCGGTCCAGCAGGTCCTCGTCCAGCCCGGGCGCGTCGAAGGGGTTGCGCCGGCGGCGGTGCGGCAGTGCCAGCTGGGCGGCCTTGCGGACGTCCTCCTCCAGCACCCCGGTGCGGCCCGCCCAGGCGGCCAGCGCGACGGCGGTGCGCGCCATCACGATGTCCGCGCGCAGCCCGTCCACCTCGAAGGCGGCGCAGACGGCGGTGATCCGGCGCAGCGCCGCGTCGTCCAGCTCCACCTTCGGCAGCAGCTCCCGGGCGGCGGTGATGCGCTGCGCGAGCGCCCGCTCGTCCGCGGCGAACCGGTCGGCGAAGCCCGCCGGGTCGGCGTCGTAGGCGAGCCGGCGGCGGACCACCTCGGCCCGCTCCACCGGCTCCCGGGTGGCGGCGATCTCGACGGTCAGGCCGAACCGGTCGAGCAGCTGCGGGCGCAGCTCGCCCTCCTCCGGGTTCATCGTGCCGACCAGCAGGAACCGCGCCGCGTGCCGCACCGAGACGCCCTCGCGCTCGACGTACGAGCGGCCCATCGCGGCGGCGTCCAGCAGCAGGTCCACCACGTGGTCCTGGAGCAGGTTCACCTCGTCGATGTAGAGCACGCCGCGGTGCGCCTGCGCCAGCAGCCCGGGCTCGTACGCCTTGACGCCCTCCGCGAGCGCCCGCTCCAGGTCCAGCGAGCCGACGATCCGGTCCTCGGAGACGCCGACCGGCAGCTCGACCAGCCGGGCCGGGCGCTCGGACGCGCCGGCGCCGGCGTGCGCGCCGTCCGGGCACTGCGGGTCGGGCGACTCCGGGTCGCAGGCGAAGCGGCAGCCGTCGACGGCGGCGATGGACGGCAGCAGGCCGGCCAGCGCGCGCACCATGGTCGACTTGGCGGTGCCCTTCTCCCCGCGCACCAGCACCCCGCCGACCGCCGGGGAGACCGCGTTGAGCAGCAGCCCGAGCCGCAGGTCGGCCATGCCGACGATCGCGGTGAACGGGTATCGGGCGTCACTCATGGTTCTCACTCACGATTCTCCCTTGGGGGCCTGTCCGGTCGGTCTTGGCGGATCAGCGCGCGGCGTTGGGCGCCCGGCTGGGCGTGCGGCCGGATCGTCCTCGTACTGGACGTACTTGGGTGATCCGGGCGTGCGTCCAGGCGGGATGCCCGGCGTCGCGCGCCCGTCAAGATCGGCCGGACAGGCCCCAGGGGCCCCGGGCGGCAGGAACGGCAGCGATCCGGCCGCCGGCACCCCGCCCTCGATCAGCTTCCACAGCGCGTCGGTGTCCGCGTGCTCCTCGATCAGTTCTCCCAGCCGGTCCAGCCGGGCCTCGCGCGCCTCGGCGAACGAGACGTCCGGCGCGGGGACGAACGCCCGGCCCGCCAGCGCGGCGACGTCGCGCAGCAGTTCGCGCCGGAAGCCGTCGTTCTCCAGCGCGCCGTGCCAGGTCGTCCCCCAGACCGGGCCCACCCGGCAGCCGTCCAGGAACGGCTCCCCGCCCTCGACGGCGACCACGCCGTGGTGGATCTCGTAGCCCTCGACGCGCTGCCCGTAGGCCTCGCCGACCGGTCGGCCGAGCACCTTCTCCACGCCGAACCGGACGTGCGTCGGCAGCAGGCCGAGCCCCTCCACGGCCCCGGCCTTCGACTCGACCTCGTCCACGATCGTCCGCGCCAGCATCTGGTAGCCGCCGCAGACGCCGAGGACCGGCCGCCCGGCGGCGGCCCGCGCCTTCAGCGCCGGCTCCAGGCCGCGCTCGCGCAGCCAGGCCAGGTCGGCGACGGTGGCCCGGGTGCCGGGCAGGACGACGAGGTCGGCGTCGGCCAGCTCCTCGGGCCGGGTGGCCCAGCGGACCAGCACCCCGGGCTCCTGGGACAGCGCGTCCAGGTCGGTGAAGTTGGACAGCCGGGGGAAGCGCAGCACGGCGACCCGCAGCACGTCCGCGCCGAGCGGGCCGCGCCCGGCCGTGCGGTCGACCACGGTGGACAGGTCCAGCGAGTCCTCGGCGTCCAGCCAGAGGTCCGGCAGCATCGGCAGGGTGCCGAGCACCGGGCGGCCGGTCAGCTCGCGCAGCATCTCCAGCCCGGGCGCCAGCAGCCGGGCGTCACCGCGGAACTTGTTGACGAACCAGCCGGCCACGTGCCGTTGGTCCTCGGCCGAGAGCAGCGCCAGCGTCCCGTACATCGCGGCGAACACGCCGCCCCGGTCGATGTCCCCGACCACGACGACCGGCAGCCCGGCGGCGGTGGCCAGGCCCATGTTGGCGATGTCCCGGTCCCGCAGGTTGATCTCGGCGGGCGAGCCGGCGCCCTCGCAGACCACCACGTCGTACCGGCGGCGCAGGTCCGCCAGGCACTCCAGGGCCCGTTCCAGCAGCAGCGGCTTGCGCTCGCGGTAGTCCAGCGCGCCGACCTCGGCGACCGGCCGGCCGAGCAGCACCACCTGGCTGCGGCCGTCCGCCCCGGGCTTGAGCAGCACCGGGTTCATGGCCGCCTCGGGCTCCACCCGGGCCGCCTGCGCCTGCATCGCCTGCGCGCGGCCGATCTCGGCGCCGTCCGCCGTCACGAAGGAGTTCAGCGACATGTTCTGCGCCTTGAACGGCGCGACGCTCACGCCCTGACGGGCCAGCCAGCGGCAGATGCCCGCGGTGACCACGCTCTTCCCGGCGTCCGAGGTCGTCCCGGCGACCAGCAGTGCGTTGCTCATGCCCTACCCCTCCTCCTGCCCGTGGCCGCCCGGAGCAGCAGGTGCCCGGCGACCGTCGTACCCAGCGCCAGCGCGCCCACCCGCCGGGAGAGCACGCAGGCCCGCTCGATGTCGTCCACCCCGACCGGCCGCAGCCCCTCGCCGAGCACCGGCCGGTGCTCGGTGCGCTCGCCGTACCGCAGCGTCCCGCCCAGCCGGACGCCGACCGCGCCGGCGAAGGCCGACTCGGCCTGGCCCGCGTTCGGGCTGGGGTGCGCGGAGCCGTCCCGCCGCCAGACCCGCCAGGCGGTGCGCGGCTCGGGCGCGGCGGCCACCGTCAGCAGCGCGGTCAGCCGGGCGCCCGGCCAGCCCGCCACGTCGTCCAGCCGGGCCGAGGCCCAGCCGAACCGGGCGTACCGGGGCGAGCGGTGGCCGACCATCGCGTCCAGGGTGTTGACGGCGCGGAACGCGAGCAGACCCGGCGTGCCCGCCAGCCCGCCCCAGACCAGCGCGTTGACCACGGCGTCGGCGGTGTTCTCGGCGACCGACTCGACCACCGCGCGGGCCAGCTGCTGCTCGTCCAGCCCGCTCGGGTCGCGCCCGCACAGGTGCGGCAGCCGTTCCCGGGCCGCCGTCAGGTCGCCCGCCGCGAGCGAGCGGCCGACGGTCCTGGCCTCCCGGGTGAGCGAGGTGCCGCCGAGTACCGTCCAGGTCGCGGCGGCGGCCAGCGCGGCCCGGCCGAGCGGACGGCGGCCGAGCAGCCGGTCGGCGGCCAGCGCGCCCGCCGCGACGGTGCCCACGCAGAGCGCCGTGTACGCGGTGCCGGCGGCGCGGTCGTCGCGCCAGATCAGCCGCTCCAGCCGGTTCGCGGCGGAGCCGAAGACGGCCACGGGGTGGCCGCGGCGCGGATCGCCGAACCGGGCGTCGGCGAGGTACCCGGCGGCGGCGCCCGCGGCGAACGCGGCGGCGCGGGTCAGCGGGCGCACGGCAGGGGGCGGTGGCGGGTCGTCGAGGCCGGGGCAGCCTGCATCGCGTGCGTGTCCTCACTCAGGGTCCGCGCCCTGGATCGACGTACCGGCGGCGAGAGTCTCCTGGCTTCCGGGTCGGACGCACCTCCGGGCCTTCCAGCGGCTTCTGACGGCTCGCCGTGACCTTCGTTCGGACGTGCTCCCCGGTGACAGTGGCGGGACCGCGCCGGACTCGCACCGGCTTCCTCTGCTTGCCTCCGTATTGGCTGAAGGATCCCATCACGCCCCCGAAGGGGGAGTCAACCGAGGTCACGGAGCGTTTGGTCACACCGCCGGGCTCCGCTCCGGCGCCCGCTCCCGGCGGCTCCGGAGCGTCCCGCCCCGGTGTGACCTTGCTCCCGAAGTGACCCGGACGGCCGTGTCCTACTGGCCACCGGCCGTCCCCGCTAGTGGACTGGGGCCAGAACACCGTCCGGCACCGGGACTTAACTGCGGGGAGCGAGTATGCGTTGGGGAATCGCGGCCACCGTGGCCGCAGCCGCCGTCGGTACCGGGGCGGCCGTGCTGGTGATCGGCCGGCGGGCGTCCGAGCGGATGGTCCACCCGGCCGCCGCCGTCCGGACGAGGTCGGGCCCGGTGCAGGTGCTGGCCCTCGGCGCCGGGCGGGTCACCTTCACCCCCGGGCCGGCGGCCGAACGCCCCGGCCGCTGGGCCGTCGAGTGGGGCGACGACGGGCACGCGGTGGTCGGCGAGGTCCTGCACCGCGACGACAAGGGCGTCACCCGCCGGCTGCTCCGCGCCGACCGGGGCACCCTGGCGCCCGGCACCGAGGTCCGCTTCACCCCGCGGGTGCACGTCGGCGACCCGACCACCGCACTCGGCCTGCCGTTCACCGACACCGCCGTCGAGGGCGAGCTGGGCACGCTGCCCGCCTGGCGGCTGGACGGCAAGCGGGGCACCTGGGTGATCCTGGTGCACGGCCCCGGCACCGACCGGCAGCAGGGCCTCGCGGTGCTCCCGCTGCTGCAGCGCCTCGGCCTGCCGGTGCTGGTCGTCAGCTACCGCGGCGACGCGGGCACCCCGGCCTCCCCGGACGGCCTGGGCCACTTCGGCGAGACGGAGTGGCGGGACGTCGAGGCGGCGATCCGGCGCGCCCTGGACAGCGGCGCGGGCCAGGTCGTCCTGTACGGCTGGTCGCTCGGCGCCACGACGGCCCTGCAGACCGCCGCCCGGTCCGGCTGGGCGTCCTCGATCAGCAGCCTGGTCCTGGACTCGCCCGTGCTGGACTGGCCGGCCGGCGCGCGGCGCGGCGCGGCACGGGCCGGCTACCGGGGCGCGGCCGCCGAACTGGGCGCGCTCGCCGCCGAGGGGCGGACCGGCGTGGATCTGGCCGACTTCGCCCGCCTCGCCGAGGGCACCGACCTGCGCGTCCCCACCCTGGTGCTGCACGGCCCGGACGACCCGGTGGCCCCGTTCCGCGCGGCCGAGCGCCTCGCCGGGCACCGCCCGGACGTGGTCAACCTCCAGGCCTTCCCCGGCGGTGACCACGCGGCTCTCTGGAACACCGACCCGGACCGCTACGAGGAGACCCTCCGCCGCTGGCTCACCCCTTTCCTCTGAGCCGACCCCGCCCGGGCCGCGGCGTCCCGCCGGTCGCCGCGGCCGGTCCCCTTCCCCTTTCCTCCCCGTTTCCCCTCCCTCCCCTCCCCGCCGCTCACCTGGCATGGACCCGCCACTAAGATCAAGCCAGTCGGTTTGGCCTCTGTTGCCCGATCTTGTGGAGGCCCCGCGCCCGCCGCCCGGCCCGCGTGTGCAACCGGATGTGACAGATGGCCGGTACAAGGGGAAGACTGCTCGACGTGACGTCTCGGAACCCGCGCGACCGTGATGCCCCGCTCCCGCCGACGATCGGTACCGGTGCGACGGTGACCCGTCTCCCGGGAACCGCCCACCGCCCCGCCGGCGCCAGGCCGGGCACCCCGGGCGTACCCCGCCGACGAGGCCCCGCACCCGCACCCGGCCGCGGCCGGGTCCCCGTTCCGGAGGGCTTCCCCGCCCCCGCCGAACTCGCCCCGCTGGCCCGCCGCATGTTGGTCGACGCCGTCCGGATCGCCCGCTGGGCCGGTGATCTCGACGAGGTCGACAAGCGCGGCGAGCTGCTTCCCGACGACGCCCGCGCCGCCGGCCTCGCCCTCGCCATGACGGTGGGCGCCGCCGCCAAGGCGTGGGGCCAGGCCCTGCTGGTCGGCCTGGTCGAGGCCCGCGACGGCGGTGCCGTGCCGGGCTGGCGCCTGCACGCCTGGGAGCACGACGACGAGGCGGTGGTCCGCGGCTGGTCGGCACTGTTCGACGCCTGGACCCTGCTCGCCCCGGTGCCGCCCGCCGCCCTGCGCGGCGTCTTCGCCCTGCTCGCCGGGCAGGCCGTCGACCAGGCCCCGCAACTGCTCTCCTTCCTGCACCTGGTGGACGGCCCGGTCGCCGACGTGGAGCTGCTGGAGCTGCTCCGGCGCGGCCTGGACGAGCGCCGGGTCGGCGGCGGCGAGGGCACCTTCGGCCTCTCGCCCGTCCCGCACGCGGCCTCGGCGATCTCGGCGGTCCGCGGCACCTGCCGCGAGCCCCAGATCGACACCCCGGCCTCGCCCGCCGACGTGGCCGCCGTCCTCGACTGGATGCTGGACGGACTGGCCGCCGTCGGCGCCCTGGTCCGCCGCGACAACGCCGCCGAGCTGTCGCCGCTCGGGCACTGGGCGGTGCGGGCCAAGCTGGAGGAGATCTGCACCGTCGCGCAGACCGCCGCCGGCCACATCGAGCAGAGCGCGCCGGAGCTGCTGGGCGCCTGCGCCGACTACTCGCCGGGCCCGGCCCGCGCCGAGTACCGGGCCTGGGTGGCCGCCCGCCCGGCCGACCGCGCGGTGGCCGAACTGCTGGAGGCCGCGCAGGGGGAGGACGCGCTGCTGCGCGGTCTGGCCTTCGAGGCGCTGCGGGTGGCGGGATCCACCGCCGAGCAGGCCGTCCGGGCCGCCGTCGACGAGCCGGTGCTGCGCCCCTACGCGCTGCTCTGGCTGGCCGAGCGCTCGGACGAGGGGGTCTCCCCGGCCGACGTGCTGGGCGCGGAGGACGCCGCCTGGCTCTGGGTGGACACCGCCGCCGCCGTCCTGGACCACGGGGAGACGGAGCTGCTGGTCGGCCACGTCGAGGGGGCCTCGGCCGGCGACCCGGTGCGGCTGTTCGCCCGCGCCCGGCAGTCCGGACACCCCCGGGCGGCCTCGGTGCTGACCGCCGTGTCCGGCGTCCACCCGGACCCGGGCGTGGCCCGGGCGGCCCGCCGCTCGGCCTTCAGCGTCCACCGCGGCGGCGCCTGAACGGCTCCCGCGACTCCCGCGCGGCACGGCAACGGCACGCCGCCACGGCATGCGGAAGGGCCCGGATCCCCCAGGGGGTCCGGGCCCTTCGCCGTGTGCCGTGCCGCTCCGCGGGGCGGTCAGCCGATCCGGGACTCCGCGCGGCGTGCCCGCACGTCCCCGACCTTCTGGCCCACCTTGCGGCGGATGACCAGCAGCGGGGCCATCGCGGCCAGCGCGATCTGGCCGTAGGCGCCGATGTGCAGCAGGTAGTCGCCGCCCTTCAGACCGGTCGCCCAGGCCGCCAGGCAGCCGATCGAGAGCACGATCCAGCAGAGCGTCGCGGTGGCGAGCAGCCCCTGCGGCTTCGGGTACTCGATCCGGCTCATCATCAGGTACGCGGTGCCCGCGATGGCCAGCAGACCCGGCAGGAACGGCGGGTCGAGCAGCACGATGGCGATCACCGTCATGGCGCCCATCGGGCAGGGCATGCCCTGGAACACCCCCGGCCGCATCTTCACGGCCGAGAAGCGGGCCAGCCGCAGCACCACGGACAGCAGCACCGTCAGCGCGATCAGGGCCGAGAGCCGGCTGTCCGAGCCCGGCGAGACCATGCCCCAGACCGCGACGAAGTAGGCCGGCGCGATGCCGAAGCTGATCAGGTCGGCGAGGTTGTCGAGTTCCGCCCCGAGTGCGGAGGAGCGCAGCTTGCGCGCCACCAGCCCGTCGAAGAGGTCGCACATCGAGCCGATCAGCAGCAGCGTCACCGCGGTGGCGGCGCTGTGCTTGTCCGGCGCGGCGTCCGGGTTGGTGATGTGCGGGACGAGCACCCCGGTGGTGATCGAGTAGATCGCCAGGAAGCCGCAGACGGCGTTCCCCAGGGTCAGGAAGTCGGCGGTGGAGAGGTGCTGCGGCGAACGCGGAGCACGCAGCTCGCGGTCGCGCGCCCAGCGGCGGCGGCGCAGTGCCGTCTCCTCGTCCTCCAGGCCGACGATGGTCTCAGGATCAGTCACGGTCAAGGCGCGTCACCCCGGCTGTGGTCTTCTGGCCGACCTCGACGCCGACCTCGACGCCGGCCGGCAGGTAGGTGTCGACCCGGGACCCGAAGCGGATCAGACCGATCCGCTCGCCCTGCTCGACCTTGGTACCGGCGTCGACGTACGGCACGATGCGACGGGCCACGGCCCCCGCGATCTGCACCATCTCGATGTCGCCGAGCTCGGTGTCGAAGTGCCAGACGACCCGCTCGTTCTGGTCGCTGTCCTTGTTGAAGGCGGGGACGAAGCCGCCGGGCACGTGCTCCACGGAGGTCACCGTGCCGGGCAGCGGCGCGCGGTTGACGTGGACGTTGAGCGGGCTCATGAAGATCGCGACGCGGGTGCGGCCGTCCGGCCACGCGTCGATGCTCTGGACCACGCCGTCGGCGGGGGAGATCACTCTGCCCGTGCCGATCTCACGCTCGGGGTCGCGGAAGAACCACAGCATGCCGGCGCCGAGCGCACAGGCGGGTACCGCCGCCAGGGCCCACTTGCCGCTGCGCCGGGTGAGGGCGGTGGTCACGGCGGCCGTGGCGAGGGTGGGGACGAACCAGGGGGTGGCTCCGCGCGCGATGGTCACGCGGGGTCGCCGACCGGCCGCCGGAGCTGCGAGGGCATCGCGGTCCGTGACGGAGGTGTGAGGGGACGGGCTGATGGGCATCGAAGACCTTTGTCGCGGGGGATCATGGCCGCTGGACGGGGGCCACCGCGGGATCGGGTAAGAGAGGGACGTCTGCTGTCCCGGTGGATGCTATCGGGAGCACACGGTGGGTGGGCAACCCGCCTGCTCGTTCATGTGTCCTGCCAGCGGCGCCGGTGCGCCTCTGTGTATACGACCGTAGCTCGCCCTCGTCCGGTTCCCAAGGGACCTGGCAGAGCTGGTGACACTTGTCTCAGCGCGTTTCCCGGCAGCGCATGCCGAAGCGGCCGCGGGGCGCGTGACAACACCTGTACGCCCTGCGGCCGCTCCGGGGGCCGTGCCTGCCCCAGGCGGACCAGGCGTGGGGCCGGTGCACGGCACGGTGCCGGGACGGGCCCGCACGCCCGTCGACCGGCCGTCACCGGACCGTCGGCCCGTCGTGCCGCAGGTCACGCGGCACGGGTCGGGCACGACGGGATCGGACGGTCTCACTCCGCGATGCGGTACTCCTCCAGCAGCCGGCGTCCGACGATCATCTTCTGGATCTCCGCAGTACCTTCACCGATCAGCAGCATCGGGGCCTCCCGGTAGAGCCGCTCGATCTCGTACTCCTTGGAGAAGCCGTAGCCGCCGTGGATCCGGAAGGCGTCCTCGACGACCTCCTTGCAGTACTCGGAGGCGAGGTACTTGGCCATGCCGGCCTCCAGGTCGTTGCGCTCGCCGCCGTCCTTCTTGCGGGCGGCCATCACCATCATCTGGTGCGCGGCCTCGACCTTGGTGGCCATCTCGGCGAGCTTGAACTGGATCGCCTGGTGCTCGGCGATCTTCTTGCCGAAGGTGGTCCGCTGCTGGGCGTAGGAGATGCCCAGCTCGAAGGCGCGGCGGGCGACGCCGCACCCGCGCGCGGCCACGTTGACCCGGCCGACCTCGACGCCGTCCATCATCTGGTAGAAGCCCTTGCCGGGGACGCCGCCGAGGACCCGGTCGGCCGGGATCCGGACGTCCTGGAGCACCAGCTCGGTGGTGTCGACGCCCTTGTAGCCCATCTTCTCGATCTTCCCGGGCACGGTGAGGCCGGGGACGGTCGGGTTCGGGCCGAAACCCGCCGTCTTCTCGATCAGGAAGGTGGTCATGTTCTTGTACGGGGTGGAGCCGCCCTCGTCGGTCTTGCAGAGCACCGCGACCAGGGTGGAGGTGCCGCCGTTGGTCAGCCACATCTTCTGGCCGTTGAGGACGTAGTGCTCGCCGTCCTTCACGCCCTTGGTGGAGATCGCGGCGACGTCGGAGCCGAGGCCCGGCTCGGACATCGAGAAGGCGCCGCGGATCTCGCCGGCCGCCATCCTCGGCAGGAAGTGGTCCTTCTGCTCCTGGGTGCCGTGCGCGTTGATCATGTGCGCCACGATGAAGTGGGTGTTGACGATGCCGGACACCGACATCCAGCCGCGGGCGATCTCCTCGACCACCAGGGCGTAGGTGAGCAGCGACTCCCCGAGGCCCCCGTACTCCTCGGGGATGGTCAGGCCGAAGAGCCCGAGCTGCTTCATGCCCTCGACGATGGCGGTCGGGTACTCGTCCTTGTGCTCCAGCTCGGTCGCGACCGGAATGATCTCCTTGTCGACGAATTCCCGCACGGTGGCGAGGATGTCCCGCTGGATCTCGGTGAGGCCGTCGGTCTGTGCGAGGCGTCCCATCGTGCGGCTCCTGTCATGCCTGAGGAAGAAGGGGGTGGGGGTGGACGGGGGCTCCGCGGGCGTGGCTTCCGCGGAGCCCCCGTGTACCGGGTGGGGCAACGGCCGATGACGGCGGCCGGCCCGTCCGGGGTCCGGTGGGGTCAGGCCAGGGGGGTGGGGCGGCCGGGCTGCTCGCCGCCGCGCGCCTCGGTGTACGTCGCGGTCGGCACCATCACCTTGCGGCGGAAGATGCAGACGACCGTGCCGTCCTGCTTGTAGCCCTTGGTCTCGACGTACACGATGCCGCGGTCGTCCTTGGACTTGGACGGCCACTTGTCGAGCACGGTGGTCTCGCCGTAGATCGTGTCGCCGTGGAAGGTCGGCGCGACGTGCCGCAGCGACTCGATCTCCAGGTTGGCGATCGCCTTGCCGGAGACGTCCGGGACGGACATGCCCAGCAGCAGGGAGTAGACGTAGTTGCCCACCACGACGTTCCGGCCGAAGTCGGTCGTCCGCTCCGCGTAGTTGCTGTCCATGTGGAGCGGGTGGTGGTTCATGGTGAGGAGGCAGAACAGGTGGTCGTCGTACTCGGTGACCGTCTTGCCGGGCCAGTGCTTGTAGACCGCGCCGACCTCGAACTCCTCGTAGGTGCGTCCGAACTGCATGATCGATGGTTCCTTACCGGCCTCAGGCCTGCGGGGGCTCGAACTTGGAGGTGCGCTGGAAGCCGGCGGCGCGGCCCTTGCCGGAGATGACCAGCGCCATCTTGCGGCTGGCCTCGTCGATCATCTCGTCGCCGAGCATCGCGGAGCCCTTGGCGCCGCCCGCCTCGGAGGTGCACCAGTCGTAGGCGTCGAGGATCAGCTCGGCGTGGTCGTAGTCCTCCTGGGAGGGCGAGAAGATCTCGTTGGCGGCGGCGACCTGGTCCGGGTGGAGCACCCACTTGCCGTCGAAGCCCAGCGCGGCGGCGCGGCCGGCCACCTCGCGGTAGCCCTCCTGGTTGCGGATCTGCAGGTACGGGCCGTCGATCGCCTGGAGGTCGTTGGCGCGCGCGGCCATCAGGATGCGCATCAGGATGTAGTGGTAGGCGTCGGCCGGGTAGCCGGGCGGCTGCTCGCCGACCACCAGGGACTTCATGTTGATCGAGGCCATGAAGTCGGCCGGGCCGAAGATGATGGTCTCCAGCCGGGGCGAGGCCTGGGCGATCGTGTCGACGTTGATCAGGCCCTTGGCGTTCTCGATCTGCGCCTCGATGCCGATCCTGCCGACCTCGAAGCCCATGGTCTTCTCGATCTGGGTGAGCAGCAGGTCGAGCGCCCTGACCTGCTCGGCGTCCTGGACCTTCGGCAGCATGATGCAGTCGAGGTTCGGGCCGGCGCCCTCGACCACGGTGATCACGTCGCGGTAGGTCCAGTGGGTGGTCCAGTCGTTGACCCGGACGACCTTGGTCTTCTTGCCCCAGTCGCCGTTGTTCAGGGCGTCGACGATGGAGTGCCGCGCGCTCTCCTTGACCAGCGGGGCGCAGGCGTCCTCCAGGTCGAGGAAGACCTGGTCGGCGTCGAGGCCCTGGGCCTTCTCCAGGAACCGCGGGTTGGAGCCGGGCACGGCCAGGCAGGAGCGGCGGGGGCGCAGCCGGTCGAGGGGCGCGGCGGGAGTCGGGTGGGAGTTGCTCATGACGGGTGGTCGGTTCCTTCCGGGTCAGCTGCTGGACGCGGCGGTGCAGGACGTCCAGGGCTGGAGCCTGTTGGCCAGCCGGATCTCGTCCACGATCCGGCCGATGATGGTCGTGATGCCGAAGTCCTTCGGGGTGAACACGGCGGCGACGCCGGCGGCCTTGAGGGCCTCGCCGTCCGCTGCCGGGATGATGCCACCCACGATCACCGGGACATCCTCCACCCCGGCCCGGCGGAGCCGGTGCAGGACGTCGGGCACCAGCTCGGAGTGGGCGCCGGAGAGGATCGACAGGCCCACGCAGTGCACGTCCTCGGCGACGGCCGCCGAGACGATCTGCTCCGGGGTGAGCCGGATGCCCTGGTAGACCACCTCGAACCCGGCGTCGCGGGCCCGGACGGCGATCTGCTCGGCGCCGTTGGAGTGCCCGTCCAGGCCGGGCTTGCCGACCAGCAGGCGCAGCTTGCCGGCGCCCAGTTCGGTGGCGGTCGCGGCGACCGCCTCGCGGACCGCGGCCAGCTCGCCGCCGGGTTCGGCGGCCACCGCGACCGGGGCGCCGCCGACGCCGGTGGGCGCGCGGTACTCGCCGAAGACCTCGCGCAGGGCGAAGGCCCACTCGCCGGTGGTGACCCCGGCGCGGGCGCAGGCCAGGGTGGCCGGCATCAGGTTGTCGCTGGTCGCGGCGACCGTCTTGAGCTCCTCCAGCGCGCGCAGCGCCGCGGGCTCGTCGCGCTGCCCGCGCCAGGCCTCCAGGGCGTTCAGCACGGACTGCTCGGAGGCCGGGTCGACGACCATGATCGCGGTGTCGAGGTCGGCCGTGAGCGGGCTCTCCTCGGTGGTGTCGAAGCAGTTCACGCCGATGATCTTGTCGTCGCCGGACTCGATCCGGGCCCGGCGGGCGGCGTGCGAGGCGACCAGGTTGGACTTCAGGTAGCCGGACTCGACGGCCGGGATGACCCCGCCCATCTCCTGCACCTTGGCGATCTCCGCCTCGGCGCCGGCCAGCAGCTCGGCGGTCTTGGCCTCGATCACCGCGGAGCCGTTGAAGATGTCCCCGTACTCCAGCAGGTCGGACTCGTAGGCGAGCACCTGCTGGATCCGCAGCGACCACTGCTGGTCCCAGGGGCGGGGCAGGCCGAGCGCCTCGTTCCAGGCGGGCAGCTGGACGGCGCGGGCGCGGGCGTCCTTGGAGAGCGTGACGGCGAGCATCTCCAGCACGATCCGCTGGACGTTGTTCTCCGGCTGGGCCTCGGTCAGGCCGAGCGAGTTGACCTGGACGCCGTAGCGGAACCGGCGCTGCTTGGCGTCCTCGATCCCGTACCGCTCCCGGGTGACCTTCTCCCAGAGCCGGCCGAAGGCGCGCATCTTGCACATCTCCTCGACGAACCGCACGCCGGCGTTCACGAAGAAGGAGATCCGGGCGACCACCTCGCCCATCCGCTCGGCCGGCACCTGGCCGGAGTCGCGGACGGCGTCCAGCACCTCGATCGCCGTGCACATCGCGTAGGCGATCTCCTGGACCGGGGTGGCCCCGGCCTCCTGGAGGTGGTAGCTGCAGATGTTGATCGGGTTCCACTTCGGGATGTTCCCGACCGTGTAGGCGATCATGTCGGTGATCAGGCGCACCGAGGGCCCGGGCGGGAAGACGTGCGTCCCGCGCGACAGGTACTCCTTGACGATGTCGTTCTGGGTGGTGCCGGTGAGCTTGGCGATGTCGGCGCCCTGCTCCTCGGCGACCACCTGGTAGAGCGCCAGCAGCCACATCGCGGTGGCGTTGATCGTCATCGAGGTGTTGGTCTGTTCGAGCGGGATGCCGTCGAACAGGGTGCGCATGTCGCCGACGTGGCCCACCGGCACGCCGACCCGGCCGACCTCGCCGCGGGCGAGGATGTGGTCGGAGTCGTAGCCGGTCTGGGTCGGCAGGTCGAAGGCGACCGAGAGGCCGGTCTGCCCCTTGGCGAGGTTCTTCCGGTAGAGCGCGTTGGAGTCGCTCGCGGTCGAGTGCCCGGCGTAGGTGCGCATCAGCCAGGGCCGGTCGCGCTTGACGCGCTCGTCCGCCGCGGGCGGGCCGGTGCGGTCCGTCATCAGATGTTCCGGAAGCGGTTGATGGCGGGCAGGTGCTTCTCGCGCAGTTCGGCGTCGCGCACGCCCAGGCCCTCCTGCGGGGCCAGGCAGAGCACGCCGACCTTGCCCTGGTGCTTGTTCTGGTGGACGTCGAGGGCGGCCTGGCCGGTCTGGTCGAGCGCGTACACCTTGGAGACGGTCGGGTGGATCCTGCCCTTGGCGACCAGGCGGTTGGCCTCCCAGGCCTCGCGGTAGTTGGCGAAGTGCGAGCCGACGATCCGCTTGAGCGACATCCACAGGTAGCGGTTGTCGTACTGGTGCATGTAGCCGGAGGTGGAGGCGCAGGTGACGATGGTGCCGCCCTTGCGGGTGACGTAGACCGAGGCGCCGAAGGTCTCGCGGCCCGGGTGCTCGAAGACGATGTCCACGTCCTCGCCGCCGGTCAGCTCGCGGATCCGCGCGCCCAGGCGCTTCCACTCGCGCTGGTCCTGGGTGTGCTCGTCCTTCCAGAACCGGTAGCCCTCGGCGGAGCGGTCGATGATCGCCTCGGCGCCCATCGACCGGCAGATCTCGGCCTTCTGGTCGTTGGAGACCACGCAGATCGGGGTGGCGCCGCCGGCCAGCGCGTACTGGGTGGCGTACGAGCCGAGGCCGCCGCTGGCGCCCCAGATCAGCACGTTGTCGCCCTGCTTCATGCCCGCGCCGTTCTGCGAGACCAGCTGGCGGTACGCGGTGGAGTTGACCAGGCCGGGGGAGGCGGCCTCCTCCCAGGTCAGGTGGGCGGGCTTGGGCATCAGCTGGTTGGTCTTCACCAGGGCCAGCTGGGCCAGGCCGCCGAAGTTGGTCTCGAAGCCCCAGATCCGCTGCTCCGGGTCCATCATCGTGTCGTTGTGGCCGTCCGAGGACTCCAGCTCGACCGAGAGGCAGTGCGCGACGACCTCGTCGCCCGGCTTCCAGGCGTTGACCCCGGCGCCGGTGCGCAGCACCACGCCGGCGAGGTCCGAACCGAGCACGTGGTACGGCAGGTCGTGGCGCTTGGTGAGCGGCGACAGCCGGCCGTAGCGCTCCAGGAAGCCGAAGGTGGAGACCGGCTCGAAGATCGAGCTCCACACCGTGTTGTAGTTCACGGCGCTCGCCATGACGGCGACCAGCGCCTCGCCCGGACCGAGCTCGGGCAGGGCGACGTCGTCGAGGTGGAGGGACTTGCGGGGGTCCTTGTCGCGGCTGTCGAGGCCGGCGAACATCTGCTCCTCGTCCTTGTGGAGCGTCACGGCCCGGTAGGACTCCGGCAGCTTCAGGGCGGCGAAGTCCGCCGAGGTGCTGTCGGAGCTGAGGATCGCGTCGAGGATTTCCTTCATGGCTGCCTCCGAAGGCGTACCTGTGTGAGGGGCACAGGGCGTCTGGGGGAGCCGGGAGCGGACACCGGCTTCGCTGGGATGGGTGGTGGGTGGTACGTGGCTGACGGGCCTGGCACGCAGGGCGTCGCTCCCGGGGTGTGGGAGCGCCGGTACGACGGCGCGCCGAGGTGGGGAGCCGCGGCGCCGCGACTGGTGGGTAACAAGGTAGTGGCACCCTGTGCCACTCGTAAAGACACCGGGTGTCATCAATTCCGGCGGGCCGGACCCACGCCCGGGCGGCGTCGCGCAGGCATGGAAAGGGCCCGCACCGGCAATCCGGTGCGGGCCCTCAAATCCCTTGTGACCTGCGGAAACCAGTGCCCTCAGGACTGCCGGGCGGCCTCCAGGGCGGCCCTGATCGAGTCCACCACCACGTCCAGCGGGGCGTCGGTGCGGGCCACTGTGATGAGTACCTCACCTCCCGGGCTGGCACTCAGTGCGCTTGCGGCCATCGCCTCCGGCCCCGCCCCACTGGCACCGGGTGCCACCAGAGTCCCGCGCCGGCGCGCACCCGGCTCGTTGGACGCCCAGAAGGTCCGCCGGATCACCTCGAAGGAGTGGTCCAGCTGCGCCTCGACGTCCCCCCGGCCGCCGGCCCGCAGCCAGCGCCGCAGCACGTGGTTGTGCGCCGCGACGACCGCCGCCGCCGACACCTCGGCCAGCATCGAGTCGTCCTCGCCGCCGCGCTGCCAGCCCGTCGGGATCTCCTGGCCGGTGTCGAACCGGCCCAGCAGGTAACGGGTGAACAGCCGCTCGTACCGGGCCACCACCGCGATCTCCCGCTCGCGCAGCGCCGGCACCTGGCGGATCAGCTGGTACCGGGCCACCGACACCGCGGGCGTGGAGGCGTACATCCGCAGCACCTCGTTGATGCCCCGGCAGACCACGTCCAGCGGGTGCTCCTCGGGCTCGGCGCTGGCCAGCAGGTCGGCCACCCGGACCAGGGTGTCGTCGTGGTCCGGGAAGATCGCCTCCTCCTTGGACCGGAAGTAGCGGAAGAAGGTCCGCCGGGCCACCCCGGCGGCCGCGGCGATCTGGTCGACCGTGGTCTCCTCGTAGCCCTGCGAGGCGAACAGCTCCATGGCGGCGGTGGCCAGGTCCTGGCGCATCTGCTGCCGCTGGGCCGCCGCGCGGCGGCTGCCCGGGCCGCCCTCCTGGCCCGCCTGACCGGCCGACCGGGCGTCGCGCGGGAGGACGGACTGCTGCGGGGAGACTGACTGAACCCGATCCATGGCCGGAACGCTACACGTCCCGGGGGCCGGGGCAGCGGGCCTTCCCCGGCGCACCGGCGCGACCGGGCCGGTCACCGCCGGTCTGGGCCAGCGGGCGGACACCGCGCCCGGGCCCCAGGCCGACCGGTCCGCTCCGGGCGGCGGCTGGCCCGGCTGCCCGTAGGACGGCTGCGTGGTCACCGGCGCGCGTGGTCGCGGAAGCCGCGGCCGGTCTTGCGGCCCAGGCACCCGGCCGCCACGAGGTGCTCCAGCAGCGGCGCCGCCGCCAGGCCCGGCTCGCGGAACTCCTGGTGCAGCACCTGCTCGATGGTCAGCGACACGTCCAGACCGACCACGTCCAGCAGCTCGAACGGGCCCATCGGGTAGCCGCAGCCCAGCTTCATCGCGGTGTCGATGTCGTCCACCGTCGCGTAGTGCTCCTGCAGCATCCGCACCGCGTCGTTCAGGTACGGGAAGAGCAGCGCGTTCACGATGAACCCGGCCCGGTCCCCGCACTCCACCGGGTGCTTGCGCACCTTCGCGCACAGCTCCAGCACGGTCGCCGTGACGTCCGGCGCGGTCAGCACCGTCGACACCACCTCGACCAGCTTCATGGCCGGCGCCGGGTTGAAGAAGTGCATCCCGACCACGTCCTGCGGCCGCGAGGTGGCCGAGGCGCAGCTGATCACCGGCAGCGAGGAGGTGGTGGTGGCGAGCACCGCGCCCGGCCTGACGACCTTGTCCAGGGTGGCGAACAGCTCGCGCTTGACCGCCAGGTCCTCGGCCACCGCCTCGACCACCAGGTCGACCTCGGCCAGCTCGCCGTACTGACCGACCGGCGTGACGAGCGCGAGCGCCGCGTCCCGCTGCTCCGTGCTCAGCCGGCCCCGGGTCACCGAGCGCTCCAGCGACCGCGCCAGCTGCGCCTTGGCCTTCTCCGCCTTCTCCTGGCTGCGGGCGGCCAGCAGCACCGGGTACCCGGCCTTGGCGAACACCTCGACGATGCCGGTGGCCATGGTGCCCGAGCCGCAGACGCCGACCGTGCGCACCTCCCGGCCCGGCACCGCGGGCTGCGCCGGTCCGGTGGCCGCGTCGACCGCCCGGGACGAACCGGGGGCCTCGTAGGTGTAGAAGCCGCGGCCGCTCTTGCGGCCCAGCAGCCCGGCCGCGACCAGCTGGCCGAGGATCGGCGCGGGCGCGTGCAGCCGGTCCCGGGACTGCTCGTACATGGCCTCCAGGACGGTCCGGGCGGTGTCCACGCCGATCAGGTCGAGCAGCGCCAGCGGGCCCATCGGCAGGCCGCAGCCGAGCCGCATCGCGGCGTCGATGTCCTCCCGGGTGGCGTACTTGGACTCGTACATCGCGGCGGCCTGGTTCAGGTACGCGAAGAGCAGTCCGTTGACCACGAAGCCGGCCCGGTCCCCGGCGGCCACCGGCTCCTTGCCGAGCTCCCGGGCGAAGGCGGCGGCGTCCTCGGCCACCTGCGGGTCGGTCAGCACGGTGCGGACCACCTCGACCAGCTTCATGGTGTGCACCGGGTTGAAGAAGTGCAGGCCGAGCACCCGCTCCGGGCGGGAGGTGGCGGCGGCGATCCGGGTCACCGAGAGCGCGGTGGTGCCGGTGGCCAGCACCGTCTCCGGCGGGCAGATCCGGTCCAGTTCGGCGAAGACCTCCCGCTTCAGCTCCAGCTGCTCGGGCACCTCCTCGATCACCAGGTCGGCCCCGGCGGCCGCCTCCAGCGCGTGGCCCACCGAGATCAGGGCGAGCAGCCCGGTGCGCTCCTCGGCGGTGAGCCGCTCACGGGTCACCGCGTACGCGGTGGCCTCCTCGATCCGGGCCAGGGCCCGGGCGGCCTGCTCCTCGCCCGCCTCGATGCCGATCACCCGGCGGCCGCTCCTGGCGACCGCCACCGCGACGCCGGCACCCATCGTGCCGAGGCCGACCACGGCGACCGTGGGAAAGGGACGCTCCATCTGTCCTGACTCCTTGTCATGGGTGGCCCGCGCGCGCTCCGGCGGACGCGCCGGCGGAGGAGGGTCCGTGCGCGGGGAGGGGGAGAAGACGGTTGCGGCCACCGCGCAGCCGCCGGTCCGCTCCGGCGGTGCTGCGGGTGTGCCGTGGTACTCAGGCGCTCGGGGTGAAGGAAGCGACTCTGAAGCAGAGAAGAGAAGAAGAGAGAAACCCCGGTCTTCGTCCGCGATCCGCGGAAACGACCGGTGGGTGAACACACCGTCCCGGCGCCGCCCGCCCCGTGCGGACCCGCACGACGGTCGGCGCTCCCCGCCGGTGCGGCTCCCGAAGCCCGGCGGTGGTGCGTGCCGACACTGTAGCGAAGCTACCGACCGGTAGGAAGGGGGTGGCGGCGGGCAATTCGGGGCCGGCCGGCCGTGCGCCGGGTGCGCCCCCCATGTCGCCGGAACGGGTGACGGAGTGGACGGACGTCCGTTCGGACCACTCGATAGGGGAGTTACGCGAGGTGGCGGGGCCGGGCAGCATGGGGGCATGAGCACCGGAACCGTGGCCACGGGTCGTGGCGAGCCCGCCGCCGAGCAGACGGCCGAAGAGGAGGCCGGCCGCCCGGCGGGCGTCGCGCTGCCGCCGCGGGCCGATCGCGCGGAGCGCGGGGAGCGGGCCCGGGCCGCGGTCGGGCGGCTGCGGGACGCCGGGGTCGAGGCGGTGGCCGTCACCTGGGTGGACAACGCGGGCATCGCACGGGTCAAGGCCGTGCCGCTGACCGGGCTGGTGCACGCGGCGCAGTGGGGCGTCGGCACGGCACCCTGCTTCGACGTCTTCCTGGCCGACGACACCATCGTCTCCAGCCGGCTGATCGGCGGCCCCACCGGAGACCTGCGGCTCTACCCCGACGTCGACCGCCTCGTCCCGCTGGCCGCCCAGCCCGGCTGGGCCTGGGCGCCGGGCGACCGGTACACCCAGGGCGGCGCCCCGCACCCGGGCTGCCAGCGGCTCTTCGCCCGCCGGATGGTCGCGGCGGCGGCCGAGCGCGGGCTGGGCCTGAAGGCCGGGATCGAGGTCGAGTGGGTGGTCGCGCTGGCCGGCCCGCCGGAGGAGGAGCCCCGGTTCCCGACGGCCGGCCCCGCCTACGGCATGCAGCGGCTCACCGACCTCTCCGAGTACCTGCGCGACCTGCTCCGCGCCCTCGCCGAGCAGGGGCTGGCCGTGCTCCAGATCCACCCCGAGTACGCGGCCGGCCAGTTCGAGGTCTCGGTCGCCCCCGAGGGCCCCGTCGAGGCCGCCGACACCTCGGTGCTGGTCCGGCAGACCGTCCGCGCCGTCTCCGCCCGGCACGGGCTGCGGGCCTCCTTCGCCCCGGTGGTCGTGGCCGGCTCGGTCGGCAACGGCGGCCACCTCCACCTCAGCCTCTGGCGCGACGGGCGGAACCTCGCCCGCGGCGGCCCCGGCCCGCACGGGCTGACCGCCGAGGCCGAGGGCTTCCTGGCCGGGGTGCTCGGCGCGCTGCCCGAGCTGCTGGTGCTCGGCTCCTCCAGCCCGGCCGGCTACCTCCGGCTGGTCCCCTCGCACTGGGCCGGCGCCTACCAGTGCTGGGGCCTGGAGAACCGGGAGGCCGCGCTCCGGCTGGTCACCGGCTCCACCGGCGAGCGCTCCACCGCCGCCAACGCCGAGATCAAGTGCTTCGACGCCACCGCCAACCCCTACCTGGCGCTCGGCGGGGTGCTCGCCGCCGGTCTCGCCGGGCTCGACCAAAGGCTCGCGCTGCCACCGGAGTTCACCGGGGACCCGGCGGAGGCCGAGCCCGGTGCGGTCCCCCGGCTGCCCGCCGGCCCGGCCGAGGCGCTCGCCGCCTACCAGCGGTCGGCGCTGCTCCGCGAGGCGCTCGGCGAGCCGCTGTACGAGGCGGTGCTGGCCGTCCGCCGGGCCGAGGTCGAGCAGTACGCCGGTGCCGCCCCCGAACAGCTGGTGGCGGCCACCCGCTGGCGGTACTGACCCGTGCCCCCGCCGGACGTCCCCGCGCTGGTCGACCACCACTGCCACAGCGTGCTGGCGGCCGACCTCGCCGACGACGAGCTGGCGGGGCTGCTCACCGAGTCCGACCGCCCGCCCGCACCCGGCACCTCGCCGTTCGACAGCGCGCTGGGCCTCGCCGTCCGCCGCTGGTGCCCGCCCGCGCTCGGCCTGCCCGCGCACGCGCCGGCCGAGGAGTACCTGGCCCGGCGGCGCGAGCTCGGCGCGCCGGAGGCGACCCGCCTGCTGCTGGCGGCGGCCGGGCTGGACACCTGCCTGGTGGACACCGGCCTGACCGCCGCCGCCGGCCGTCCGCTGCTGCCGCTCGGAGGGTTCGCCGCGGCGTCCGGTGCCCGGGTGCGCGAGGTGGTCCGGCTGGAGCGGGTCGCCGAGGCGGTCGCGGCCCCGGCGGGCGACTGGGCGCGGGCGGTGCACGAGGCGCTGGCCGCCGCGGCCGCCGGGGCCGTGGCGGTCAAGTCGGTGGTGGCCTACCGGACCGGGCTGGCGGTGCCCGCCGAACGCCCCGGTCCGGCCGCGGTGACGGCCGCCGCGGGGGAGTGGCTGCGCGCCGGGGGCGGCCGGCTGACCGACCGGGTGCTGCTGCACCACCTGCTCCGGACGGCGCTGGACGTCTGCGCCGACCTCGGCCTGCCGCTCCAGCTGCACACCGGCTTCGGCGATCCGGACCTCACCCTGCACCGCGCCGACCCCTCGCTGCTGACGGACTTCGTCCGGGCCGCCGAGCCGACGGGGGTCCCGCTGGTCCTGCTGCACGGCTATCCGTACCACCGGCAGGCGGCCTGGCTGGCGCACGCCTTCCCGCTGGTCCACGCCGACCTCGGGCTGACCGCCTCCTACGTCGGGCCCCGGGTGGCGGCGGTGCTCGGCGAGATGCTGGAGCTGGTGCCGTTCGGCAAGCTGCTCTTCTCCACCGACGCCTACGGCCTGCCGGAGCTGTACCTGGTCGGCGCGGCGCAGTTCCGGCACGGCCTGGGCACCCTGCTGGACGGCTGGCGGGCCGACGGCGCCTGCACCGCGGCCGACGCCGGGCGCCTCGCCCGGATGGTCGCCGCCGGCAACGCCAGGCGGCTGTACGCGCTCTGACGGGCCACCCGTCCGGCCCCCCGCCCCTAAGTCCACCCGTCCCCCTGCCCGAAGGCCCACCGCTCCCCCTGCCCGTCCGTCTGCCCGATCGGTCCCGCGCCCGCGTTCCCGCCCGCCCCGCCCCGCTCGCCCACGTCCCCGTCCCGCTCGTCCCCGCCCCCGCGCCGCCCGCCCCGGCTGGCCACATCCCGCCACCCGGCCGGGCGTTCCGGTGTGGCCGCTACCGGCCGCCCCGGACCCCTGTATCCATTCTGCGCGACGCCGATAGGATCGCGCGCCGACGGCCCGTGTGCTCCGCCGTCGTCCGATCGTCCGTCCGGCCCCCGGAAGCGGAGTCCTACCCTCCACGAGTGGCCGACTTGTGACGATTAGATGACTACCTCTTGCGGATTGCAACACTTGTTCACTAGCGTCCCGATCATTCCAATGCACCTGCCGACCGCAGTTGCATGACGACTCGGGAGGGCCAACCCCTATGAGTGTTCCTCGGATCAGCCGGACCCGGTTCGCGGCGGTGGGCGTCGTCCTCGCCACCGCCGGCGCCCTCGCGCTGCCGGCCGGCACCGCCTTCGCCGCCGGGGCGGAGTCGACGACCGGTCCGCTGCTCAGCTACGTCGTCAACACCAAGGCCAACCACGGCCAGGTGCAGAAGGTCGAGAGCGCCGTCAAGGGCCTCGGCGGTACCGTGGTGTACTCCTACGAGCAGATCGGCGTGGTGATCGCCCGCTCGACCGACACCCAGTTCGCCGCCAAGCTGCGCAAGGCCAAGGGCGTCGAGTCGGTCGGTGCGAGCCGCACCAAGGGCATCACGGCCTCCGAGGACCGGACCGCCGAGGTCGCCGCCGCGCCGGCCGCCGCCCCCGCCGCCGGTGAGGAGCCCTACTGGGCCAACCAGTGGGACATGCGTCAGATCGGCGTCGACAAGGCCCACAAGCTGTCGCTCGGCAGCCGCAACGTGACCGTCGGCGTGCTGGACTCGGGCATCGACGGCAGCCACGAGGACCTCGCGGCCAACGTGGACGCCTCCAAGTCGGTCTCCTGCATCGACGGCGGCAAGCCGAACACCGCCTGGGACGCCTGGCAGCCCGGCGTGGACGGTGCCCACGGCACCCACGTGGCCGGCACCATCGCCGCCGCCAAGAACGGCAAGGGCATCGAGGGCGTCGCCCCGAACGTCAAGCTGGCCGCGGTCAAGGTCGTCGACGACGGCGGCTTCATCTACCCGGAGTACGCCATCTGCGGCTTCGTCTGGGCCGGTGAGCACAAGTTCGAGGTCACGAACAACAGCTACTTCGTCGACCCGTGGATGTTCAACTGCCAGGAGGACGCCGACCAGGCGGCGATCACCACCGCCGTCCGCCGCGCCGTCGAGTTCTCGCAGCGCAAGGGCGTCCTCAACGTCGCCGCCGCGGGCAACGAGAACATCGACCTCGCCCACAAGACGAAGGACGTCGCCAGCCCGGACGACACCACGCCGGGTGAGCGCCCGATCAACCAGAACTGCCTCAACCTGCCGACCGAGCTGGACGGCGTCGTCTCGGTGTCCTCGGTGGGCGTCAACGGCGACAAGTCGTACTACTCCAGCTACGGCAAGAACAAGGTCACGGTGGCCGCCCCCGGTGGCGACCGCCGCTACCAGATCCCGGACACCCCGGACAAGAACGGCCGCGTGCTGTCCACCATCCCGGGTGGCGGGTACGGCTACATGCAGGGCACCTCGATGGCTTCCCCGCACGCGGCCGGTGTCCTCGCGCTGCTGGCGGGCACCTTCCCGTGGGCCAGCCCGGAGGAGCTGACCGAGCTGCTCACCAACCAGGCCGAGTCGCACGCCTGCCCGTCCGGCCCGTACAACCCGGGCGGCGCCGGTGAGTTCCCCGCCACCTGTGAGGGCGGCGTGGACGACAACGGCTTCTACGGCGCCGGCATCATCAACGCCGAGAAGGCGGTCCAGTGGTGGCGCTGAGCAGCTGACACGCTGATCGGCATCTGAACCCACGACGGGGGCGGGACACGAGTCCTGCCCCCGTTCCGCGTGCCCGGCCGGCCTCCGCGGGCCCGCGCCGTCCGACCGCCCGGCACCGGGGGCTCGTCACCGACCGCCCGGCACCGGCGGCCCGGCGGCGACGGCCGGGCAGCGGGCCGCTCACTCGAAGTGGTGCTCCCAGACCGTCTCCACCGACGGCTTGCCGTGCAGGTCGGGGACGTCCTGGAGCCAGGCGGGCCGGCCGGCCCTGGTCCGGGCCGCCCGCCGGCGCTCGGCCTCGTGCAGCTGCTCGGGGGTGGAGAACCCCTCCGGCAGCCACTCGGGGGAGAGCACCGCCCGGGCGGCCAGGTGCGTGACGTAGGCGTGGCGCACCGCCGCCACCGAGTCGAAGCCGGGCTCGTCGGCCAGCCACTCGTCCGGGACGAGCGCCAGCACCTCCTCCAGCAGCCCGGTGGTGACCAGCGGCCCGAGGTCCTCGTCGGCGAGCCGGACGTCCGGCCGGTACCCGCCGAGGGCGTGGGCGCTCAGGTCGTACCGCTTGCCGACGGCCGCCCCGGCGGCGGACCAGCGGTGGTGGAAGATCAGCGCGGCGCCGTTGTCGATCAGCCAGAGCCCGCCGTGCCAGACCATCAGGTTGGGGTTGTGCACGGTCCGGTCGACGTTCCCGGTCAGCGCGTCCAGCCAGACGACCCGACCGGCCAGGGCGGGGTCGACGTCGATCATGCCGGGCTTGAAGTCGCGGGCGCCGGGCAGCAGGTCCATGCCGAGGTTGAGTCCGCCGCTGGACCGCAGGATGTCCTGGACCTCGGGGTCCGGCTCCCCGTCGGCCACCGCCGGGTCGAAGTCGACCAGCCGCAGCTCGGGCACCGGCAGGCCGAGCCGCCGGGCCAGCTCGCCGACGATCACCTCGGCCACGACCGCCTTGCGGCCCTGCGCGGCCCCGGTGAACTTGACCACGTAGGTGCCCAGGTCGTCGGTCTCCACGACGCCGGGAACGGACCCGCCGGACCGCAGCGGGTCGACGTAGCGCACTGCTGTCACCTGATCGAGCACGTCTGCCACCCTAATGCCCGCCCCCGGCACGGAGGGCGCCGGGCGGTGCGCCCGGCTTCCTGTGGTTGGCTTGCCGGTGGCCCCGACGATCGCGCGCCACCGGAGACCGTCCACGCCGGACGGCCGCGGGACGCCGGGGCGACTCCACCACACCGGACGACCTGACGAGGAGAGCACGACCATGGGACAGGTGCAGGCCACCACCGAGCGGGTCTACGACGCCGCGCCCGAGCGGGTGTACGAGGCGCTGGCCGACTACCAGGTGACCCGCCCCAAGCTGCTGCCCGAGCAGTACAGCGAGTACGAGGTCCGGGTCGGCGGCACGGGCGCGGGCACCCAGGTGCACTGGAAGCTGCAGGCCACCGAGAAGCGGATCCGCGACTGCCTGTTCACCGTCTCGGCGCCGCAGCCGGACCAGCTGGTGGAGCGGGACGCCAACTCCAGCATGGTGATCACCTGGAGGGTCTCGGCGGTCGGCGAGGGCCGGTCGAAGGTCACCGTCTCGGCCGCCTGGCAGGGCGCGACCGGCATCGGCGGCTTCTTCGAGCGGACCTTCGCCCCCAAGGGCCTGAACCGGATCCACGACCAGGTGCTGGCCAACCTGGCCGCCGAGGTCCGCTGACCCCCGGGGTCCGCTGACCCCGACGTCCGCGGACCCCCGGCGCGACGCCGCGGAGGGGCGCCCCCGGTCCGCCGGAACCGTCCTTCCGCTCGCTCGGGGATTCGACGGATCCGTCCACCCGTGCGAGCCGGAAGCCGTACGGGTGGACGGCCGCCACGTGCGGGTGACGAGGGCCCCGCGGCACGGTGCGGCCACCCTAGGCTCGCCGCCGTGCATATGACGATCCTTCACATTTCGCAGCCCGTCGACGGCGGGGTCGCCCGCGTCGTGGTCGACCTCGTCCGGGGTCAGCGCGAGGCCGGCCACCGGGTGCTGGTCGCCTGCCCGCGCGGCGGCCGGCTGGCCGAGGAGGCCGCCGCCGTCGGCGCGCTGGTCCAGGACTGGCCGGCCCGGCGCTCGCCGGGCCCGGCCACCGCCGCCGAGGCGTGGCGACTGCGCCGGATCGTCCGGGCGGCCGCGCCCGACATCGTCCACCTGCACAGCGCCAAGGCCGGGTTGGCCGGCCGGCTGGCCGTCCGGGGCGCCGTGCCGACCGTCTTCCAGCCGCACGCCTGGTCCTTCGCCGCCGTGGACGGCGCGCTGGCCGCCGCCACCCTGCGCTGGGAGCGCTACGCGACGCGCTGGGCGCACCGGCTGCTCTGCGTCTCCGTCCAGGAGCGGGCCGACGGTGTCACGGCGGGCCTGCACGCCGACTGGGCGGTGGTGCCCAACGGCGTCGACGTCCGCCACTACGCGCCGGCCGAGCGCCGGGCCGCCCGGATCGCGCTCGGCCTGGAGCCGGACGGCCCGCTCGCGGTCTGCGTGGGCCGGCTCTGCCGCCAGAAGGGGCAGGACGTGCTGCTCGACGCGTGGCCCGAGGTGCGGCGCCGGGTGCCGTCGGCCCGGCTGGCGCTGGTCGGCGGGGGCCCGGAGGAGGCCAGGCTGGCCGCCGTCGTCCGGGAGTCGGCCGAGCCGGCCCGGGTCCGGCTGGTCGGGGACGTCGCGGACCCGCGGCCGTGGCTGGCCGCGGCCGACCTGGTGGTGCTGCCCTCGCGCTGGGAGGGCATGGCGCTGGCCCCGCTGGAGGCGATGGCCTCCGGCCGCCCGGTGCTGCTGACCGACGTCCCCGGGGCCCGGGAATGCCTGCCGCCGGTCGAACGGAAATCCGCGGTGGTGCCGCCGGAGGACGTCGCCGCGCTCGTCACTCGAATGGCCGAAGCCTTGTCCGATCCGATCGAGTGCGAGCGACGTGGCGCGCGCCTGCGTGAGCACGCGGCGGCTCGCCATGATGTTCGCTCGGTGGTCGAACAGGTGGACGCGCTCTACCGGGATCTGCTGGGCGCCGGTCCGGCGGCCGGACGTCGCCGCGCCCGTGTCCCGCAGCGGATCTGATCGTTTCACATGCCGTGAATGCCCGCCGTTCCGGCGCTGTCGTATTCGCACCCTCAACCGGTTGTGGGCGAGGCATGAAATCAGAAATACCTATTAATGGGCGGCTGGAATGAAATGGCAAGTCGACTTCCGGCATTCAAGGCGGCGTTCGGTATTGTCTGATTTTGCCTGCTCCATTTCGATTTCACGCCGGGGATTCGCGAGAAAACCGAAAGCCGCCAGCGGCAGCAGGTGCAGTCAGGACCGCGCCCACCGGGCCGGGACGGCCGCCCCGGGCCAACCGGTGCCGGACCGCCGTCACCCCGGGCACACAGCAGGGGAGTTCGTGCGCTGATGACCATTGACCACGACAGCGTGCCACGGCCCGGCCGGCCCCTGTCCGGCTCGCGCCGGCCCGCCACCGGGCTGCTCGACCGCCCGGCAGGGTCCGCCCAGACCCGCAGCGCCCCGACGGCCCGGCGCCACCGCCGCCCGGTCCGCTCCCGGATCGCCCTGCCCGTCGCCCTGGTCGTCGTCGACGCCTTCGCCCTGTGCACCGCCACCGGGATCGCCAACCGCGCCCTCGACCCGGCCGTCCGGGTCGCCCCGCTGCTCGGCGTGGCAGCCCTGCTGCCGCTGCTGATCCTCGTCAACCTGGCCGGCGGGCTCTACCGCACCCGGCTCACCCTGTCCGTCCTCGACGAACTGCCCGCACTCACCGTCCGGGCCGGCGTCGCCACCGCCTTCGCCGTCACCCTGGCCGGCTGCCTCGAAGGGCGCTGGCCGGACTCCGGCCCCGCCACCCCGGCCCGGCTGACCGTCCTGCTCGGCACCCAGCTGGTGATCGCCGTCCTCGCCCGCGCGGCGCTCTACCACCTGGTCCGCCGGATCCGCCGCAGCCGCCCCAGCCCCGTCCTGGTGCTCGGCGCCGGCCGGCTCGGCCGCCGGGTCGCCGCCGCCCTCAGCGAGCGCGGCGAGTACGGGATGCGCCCGGTCGGCTTCCTCGACCCCGACCCGCCGCTGCTCGCCGGCGACACCGACCTGCCCGTGTTCGGCGGCCGCGAGGCACTGGAGCGCGAGGTCCGCCGCCACCGCATCCACCACGTGGTCGCCACCGCCGGCGCCGCCGACGAGGCCGAGACCGCCGCCGCCCTGCGCGACGCCGCCCGGCTCGGCTGCCAGGTCTGGCTGGTCCCCGCGCTGCGCGAGTACGGATCCCTCGGCGCCGGCCGGCTGGTCGGCGCCGACCACCTCTGGGGGTTCCCCTGTCTGCGCGTCGGCCGCGCGGCGATGCGCAGACCCGGCTGGGTCGCCAAGCGCACCCTGGACGTCACCGCCGCCGGCCTCGGCCTGCTGCTGCTCGCCCCCGTCCTCGCCCTCTGCGCGCTCGCCGTCCGCTTCGACACCGGCCCCGGCGTGCTCTTCCGCCAGCAGCGCACCGGGCTCGACGGCCGGGTCTTCACCGTCCTCAAGTTCCGCACCCTGCGGCCCAGCAACGAGCACGAGTCCGCCACCCGCTGGAACATCTCCCAGGACCACCGGATGGGCGCCGTCGGCCGGCTGCTGCGCCGCAGCTCCCTGGACGAGCTCCCGCAGCTGTGGAACGTCCTGCGCGGCGACATGAGCCTGGTCGGCCCGCGCCCCGAGCGCCCCTACTTCGTCATGCGGTTCAGCCAGGCCTACCCCGAGTACGCGGACCGCCACCGCGTCCCGGTCGGCCTCACCGGCCTCGCCCAGGTCAACGGCCTGCGCGGGGACACCTCGATCGAGGACCGGGCCCGCTTCGACAACCGCTACATCGAGAGCTGGAGCCTCTGGCAGGACGTCAAGATCCTGTGCCGCACCGCGGTGCTGATGCTCCACCCGGACGGGAGCTGACCCAGCGTGGCCCTGACCCTTGCCGCAGCCCCCCGCCCCGCGCACCTCTTACGGCGCGCGGGGGCGCTCCTCAGGGACCGCCCCGCCCTGCTCGCCGCCGCCACCGTCCTGCTGGTCTGCGTCCCCACCGGGGAGAAGGACGTCGCGGCCGCCGTCCACGTCACCGCCGCCGACCTCGCCTCGCTCGCCCTGGTCGCCCTCACCGCCGTCAACCTGCTGCGCGGCCGCACCCCCGCGATCGCCCGCGCCGACGCCGTCCGGTTCGGCGCGGTGGTGGCCGCCGCCGCCGTCGCCACCATCGGCTCGATCGACCCGGCCACCAGCCTCACCGGCTTCGTCCGGCTCACCCAGGTCTTCGTGCTCGTCCCCGCCGCCGTGCTCTGCGCCCTGCGCGACCGCACCGACCAGCGGCTCGTGCTCGGCTCCTTCGTGGCCGCCGCGCTGATCCAGGGCGTCGTCGGCGTCCACCAGTTCCTCACCGGCACGGGCGCCTCCTACACCGGCCGGCCGATCCGCGCCGTCGGCACCTTCGGCGCCCTGGACGTCATGGCGATGTCCACCGTGGTCGGCTTCGGCCTGCTCGCCGCCCTCGCCCTCGCGCTGGGCGAACGCGGCCCGGCCGGCGACCCCCGGCTCCGGCGGGCGCTGTTCGCGGCCGCCGCCTTCCTCGTCTTCCCGCTCGCCGTCTCCTTCAGCCGCGGCAGCTGGATCGCCACCGCCGCGGGCGCCACCGTCCTGCTGCTGCGCGCCGACGCCCGGCTCGCCGTGCGCAGCGCCGTCCTCGGCCTGGCCGCCGCCGTCCTGCTGGTCGGCGGCCTCGGCCTCGGCGGCTCCGGTGTGACCGCCCGGCTCAGCTCGATCGGCTCCGTCTCCGAGGCCCCCGACCAGTCCGTCTCCGACCGCTACGACCTGTGGGCCACCGCCGGCCGGATCTGGCAGGACCACCCCGTCTCCGGCGCCGGCCCCAAGGCCTTCCAGCAACTGCGCGACAGCCACGCCCCGTTGCGGCTCTCCTCCGGCAGCGACGCCGCCGACGCCACCATCGGCTTCCAGCGCGAACCGCTGCTCTCCCCGCACAACATGTACTTCCTGGTGCTCAGCGAACAGGGGCTGACCGGCATCGTCGCCTACGGCGTGCTCTTCCTCGGCCTGCTCCTCGGCTGCCTCCGGTACGCCCGCGGCGCGGGCCTGGCGGCGCTGGCCCTGCTCACCTGGGTCCTGGTCGACTTCCTCTACGCCGACATCGGCGGCACCACCACCGTGCTGACCTCCGTGGTCCTCGGCCTCGCCGCCGCAGCCGCCCGCCCCAGGGGCCCGGAGGCGGCCACCCGATGAGCACCGACCAGCCCACCGCGCTCACCCCGGCCCTGCCGGCCCCGCGGTCCGCGCCCGCCGACCCCGCCGCCGGCGACCCGGCCGCCCCGCCCCGGCGCGGCTTCCTCGCCAAGGCCTTCGGCGTCACCGCCGTCCTCAGCGCCGCCGGCTCCGCCCTCGGCCTGCTCCGCGACCTCCTGCTGGCCCGCTACTTCGGCGCCAACCAGGGCACCGACGCCTTCCTGGTCGCCTGGACCGTCCCCGAGACCGCGGCGCCGCTGCTGATCGAGGACGCCATGTCCTTCCTCATGGTGCCCGCCTTCGCCCTCGCCCTGGTGCTCCGCGAGGAGCGCCCCGACGGCCCCGACCCGGTCCGCCAACTGGTCCGCGCCACCCTGCCCTGGCTGCTGCTCGCGCTCTCCACGCTCTCCCTCGGCGCCGCGCTCGGCGCCCCCTGGCTGGTCGACCTGCTGGCCCCCGGCCTGGCCAACCCCGGACTCGCCGTCACCTGCACCCGGATCACCGCGATCACCGTGCTGCCGTTCGGGGTGGCCGGCTACCTCGCCGCCGCCCTGCGCGCCCACCACCGGTTCACCGCCCCGGCCGGCATCTACGTCGCCTACAACCTCGGCATCCTCGGCGTCCTGCTCAGCTGCCACGCGATCTGGGGCGTCCGCTCCGCCGCGGTCGGCGTCGCCGCCGGAAGCCTGCTGATGGCCGGCCTGCTGGTGGTCCCCTTCCTGCGCGGGCTGCGCGCCGGCGCGGGGAACGGCCGCCCCGGCCGCGGCCGCCGCTCCCGCAACGCCCTGGTGCTGATCCCGCTCGCCCTGCTGCCGGTGGCCGCCTTCACCCTGACCCGGCAGTCCCAGGTCTTCATCGAGCGGTTCCTCGGCTCCGAACTGCCGCCCGGCACCATCTCGCACCTCAACTACGCCGCCAAGGTCTCCCAGCTGGCCATGACCGCCGGCATCCTGATCTGCACCGTCACCTTCCCGCTGGTCGCCCGGGCGCTCGCCGCCGGGGACCTCACCGCCGCCCGCGACCGGGTCGAGAAGGACCTCGGCCAGGCGGCCGCCGTCGTCCTGCTCGGCACCGCCTTCCTGCTCGCCTGCGCGCCGTCGGTGGTGGCCCTGCTCTTCGAACGCGGCGCCTTCGGCCCCCGGGACACCGCCGCCACCGCCGCCATCATCCGGGTCTACAGCTTCGGTCTGCCCGCCCAGGCACTGATCGGCGTGATGATCCGCCCCTACTTCTCGCTCCGCCCGGTGGTCCGCCGGGCGGGCGACCCGCGCCCCGACGACGGCGGCCGCCGACTGCTCGACTGGTACCCGGCCGCCGCCATGGCGCTCGGCCTGGTCGTCACCGTCGTCGGGGGCCTGCTCGCCACCCCCCGGTTCGGCGCCCCCGGCCTGGCCGCCGCGAACGCGGTCGGCATCACCGCCACCGCCGCGCTGCTGCTGCACGGCCTCGTCCTGCGCGGCATCCCGCTGCGCCTGCGCCTGGTCCTCGGCGGCCACGCCCGGCTGCTGGCCGCCGCCGCCGGCGCCGTGGCGCTCGGCACCCCCGTCGCCGGCCTCACCGCCGACCCCCTGCTCTCGACCGTGCTCGGGGGTCTCACCGTGGCGCTGGCCTTCGCCGCCCTGGGCACCGGCCTCGGCGCCCGTGAGGTGCGCGGACCGGTCCGCGCCGCAGCCCGGGCCCTGGGCCCGTCTCCTGTCGCCGATGAAGGGAAGCCTCCCCATGGACGCTGAACGGGGATTCGTCCGGCCGGTCCTGTCGGGCGTCCGCCGCCCCGCCGCGCCGGCGGCCGCCGGCCCGCACGCCGACGCCCCGCGCCCCGACGCACCGCGCACCGGCACCCGCCGACCACCGGCGCAGCTGCCCCGCAGCCGCCGCCCGCTCGCCGAGGCGCCCGCACCGGAGACCTCCTCGCCGTGGATCCTGATGTACCACTCGGTGGCCGTCGAGGACGAGGACCCCTACCAGCTGACCGTCAGCCCCGAACGGTTCGCCGAGCAGATCGCCTGGCTGCACCGGCGCGGCCGGCGCGGCGTCTCGGTCCGCGAGCTGATGCGGGCCAGGGCCGCGGGCCGGGACGACAAACTGGTCGGCCTCACCTTCGACGACGGCTACGCCGACTTCGGCCGCTACGCGGTACCGATCCTGCAGGCCTACGGCTTCACCGCCACCGCCTACGTGGTCGCCGACCTGCTCGGCCGCGCCAACGACTGGGACACCGAGGGCCCGCGGAAGAAGCTGCTCACCGTCCAGGAGGTCACCGACCTCGCCGCGGCCGGCTGGGAGATCGGCTCGCACGGCCTCGGCCACCGGGCCCTGCCGGGCCTTCCGCCGGACGTGCTCGCCACCCAGACCCGGGAGAGCCGCCGCGCCCTGGAGGAGGTGGTCGGCGGCCCCGTCACCGGCTTCTGCTACCCGTACGGCGCCGTCGACCTGGCCGCCACCCACGCCGTCCGGGACGCCGGCTACGACTACGCCTGCGCCATCGCCCACTCCCCGCTCACCGGCCGGTACGCCCTGCCGCGCTGCTACGTCGGCGACCGCGACGGCGCCTGGCGGCTGCGCGCCAAACGCGGCCGGCACCGCCTCCGCGACACCGTCACCGAACTGCGCCGTGCCCGCCTCGCCGCCCGCGCCCGGCCGGAACCGGCGGGCCGCCCCGAGCCGAAGGGCCGCGCCGCCGAGGGCGACCAGCGCCCCGGGGGCGACGCCGGCACCCCCGCCCGGAGGCCCGCGGAGGGCGGCGGCACGCGGGGACGCCTCCCCGCCGCCGGGCCGGCGGACGGCACGGGCCGCGGCTCCGAGCGCCCCGGCGGCGAGCGGGCGGGCCACGGCAGGGCCGCCCGGTGAAGGTGCTGCACATCGTCACCGGCCTCGCCTCCGGCGGCGCCGAGCGACAGCTCCAACTGCTGCTCCGGCACCTGCCCGCGCACCAGCGCTGCGAGGTGCTCGCGCTGACCAACCCCGGCACGGTGGCCGAGGCCCTGCGCGCCGAGGGCGTCACCGTCCACCACCTCGGCATGCGGGGCAACCGGGACCTCGGCGCGCTGCCCCGGCTGGCCCGCCTGATCCGGGCGGGCCGGTACGACGTGGTGCACACCCACCTCTACCGGGCCGGGCTGTACGGCCGGCTGGCCGCCCGGCTGGCCGGGGTCCGGGCCGTGGTCGCCACCGAGCACTCGCTGCACGCCGGGGTGATCGAGGGCCGCCCGGTCACCCGCGGCGTCAAGGGCCTCTACCTGGCAGCCGAGCGCCTCGGCACCACCACCGTCGCGGTCTCCCGGCAGGTCGCCCAGACCCTGCACGCCTGGGGCGTCCCGCCGGCCCGGGTGGAGCTGATCCCCAACGGCATCGACACCGCCCGCTACGGCCGCCCGGACGCCGACCGGGCCGCCACCCGCGCCCGGCTTCGCGCCGAACTGGGCCTGCCGCAGGGGAGTTGGGCGGTCGGCGGAGTCGGCCGGCTGGTCCCCGGCAAGCGCTTCCCGGTGCTGGTCGAGGCGCTCGCCGAACTGGACGCCGCCGCCCGGCTGGTACTGGTCGGCGAGGGCCCCGAACGCGCCGCCCTGGAGCGCCGGGCCGTCGAACTCGGCGTCCGCGACCGCCTGGTGCTCACCGGCGAGCGCGACGACGTCCCCGACCTGCTCACCGCCCTGGACGTGCTGGCCGCCCCCTCCACCGAGGAGACCTTCGGACTCGGCGTGCTGGAGGGGCTGGCGGCCGGCCTCCCGGTCCGCCACAGCGCCTGTCCGGCCCTGGACGAACTCCCGCCCAGCGCCGCCCCGCAGGCCCGCCGGATCCCCTCCGACGCCGCCGCGTACGTCACCGCGCTGCGCGAGCTGCGCCACCTCAACGACCACAGCACCGACCCGCTGCCCCGGCCTCCCGCGGTCGGCCACTACGACATCGTCCGGGTGGCCGCCGACCTCGGTGCCCTCTACGACCGCCTGGCACCCGCTTGAGCCGGCAGCCCCCCAGTCGTCGGGCCGCCGGCCGGGCGGCCCTCATACCCAAGGAGTCTCGATGACCGAACCGCGCCGAAGCGCCCGCCGCCTGGTCCGCCGCTGGTGGCCGGTGGCCCTCGCGGTGCCGCTGGGTGCTGCCGCCGGCGCCGGGTACGCCGCCGTCGCCCACCCCTCCTACGCCGCCGACTCCTACGTGATCGTGGTGTCGGAGAACCCGGGGGAGGCCGCCACGGCAGTCAACTTCGCCCAGGCGTACGGCCGGCTGGCCGGCCGGCCGCAGGTGCTCGCGGCGGCCGCCGCCGAGACCGGGCACGGCCGGTCCGAGCTGGAGGCCCTGGTGCACGGCACCACCTCGCCGGACGCCCCCATGATCGAGATCACCGGCACCGGGGCGGACCCGCAGGAGGCCGTCCGGACGGCCGACGCGGTGGCCCGCTCGCTGGTCGCCTTCGCCAACGGCAGCAGCAAGGAGACCGGCGTCCGGCTGGTCCCGCTCGCGGTCGCCGCCGAGCCCGAGCGTCCGACCACCCCCTCGGCCGAGCTGGACGTGGCGGTCGGGGGCGCGGCCGGCGTCCTGATCGGCGCGCTGGTGATGATGACCCGCCGCCGGCCCGAGGCCGCCGGGACCTCCGCCGAGGGCCCCGAGGCCGTCGCCGGGGCGGCCCCCGCCCCGACCACCCCGCGCCCGCGCGCCGCGGAGTCCCGATCGGAACCCCGACCGGAGTCCCAGCCGGAGGCCGAACCGCAGTCCGAACCGGAGTCCGAGCCGGAGCGCGGGGCCGCCACCGGGCCGGAGCCCCGGCCCGAGGGCGGGGACGCGAACGGGGCCGGCGACAAGGGCGACCGCAAGGACGGGGCCGGGACCGGCGGCAGGCCGGACGGCAAGGCCGCGGCCGAGGGCGGGAAGGGCACCGCCCCGGCGCCCGGGCCCGCCGCCGGGGCGACCTCCGGCACGACGGAGAACAGGACCAAGACCGCTGCCGGGAGTGGACGATGAGCACCGAGGCCGCCGCCCCGACCACCGGGTTCCCCGCCCAGGCCTGCGCCCCGCGCTGGACCACCGAGCTCCGCCGCGAGGACGACGCGCTGGACACCCTCGCCGAGGAGTGGGACGACCTGGTCGCCCGCTGCCGGACCGCCACCTTCTTCCAGGCCGCCGTCTGGCAGCGCTCCTGGTGGCGCAACTACGGCCGCCCCGGCGCCCTGCTGGTGGTCCTGGTGCGCCGGGACGGCCGACTGGTCGGCGCGGGCGCGTTCCAGCGGCGCGGCGGCCCGCTGGGCGGCCTGACCGGCCTCGGCGCCGGGCTGATCGACTTCACCGACATCCTGCTCGACGACTCCTGCGCCGACCGGGCCGCCGCCGAGTTCGCCGCCGCGCTGCCGCTCACCCGCCCCTGGCACAGTCTGGACCTGCGCGAGGTCCACCCGGAGGCGGCCGTCCAGCGGGTCTTCGCGCACTGGCGCGGCCGGCGCCGGCGCTTCACCGACTCGCTCTGCCAGTACCTGCCGGCCGTCCCGATGGAGCAGATCCTCAAGCGGGTCCCCGGCAAGACCGCCCAGCGCAGCCGCGTCAAGCTCCGCAAGATCGCCGAATCGGGCGTGGAGGTCCGCTCGACACCCCCGGAGGAGGTGCCCGAGGCCCTGGACGGGCTGCTGCGGCTGCACTTCCTGCAGTGGTCCGAGCGCGGCGTCACCCCGGAGCACCGCACCGAGCGGTTCGCCCGCCACCTGGACGAGTCGACCACCGGACTGGTGGCCACCGGCCGGGCCGCCGTCCACCAGTACTGGCTGGACGGCGAGCTGGTCGCCGTCAACCTGCTGCTGCTCTGCCCGTCCTTCGGCGGCCTCTACCTGTACGGCGCGCACCCGAAGCTGCGCGAGCGGCTGGACATCGCGGGTCTGCTGTTCGGCGCGGCCCTGGACGAGACGGTCGGCGCGGGCATCCCGGTGCTCGGCCTGCTCCGCGGCCAGGAGCCGTACAAGCAGCGCTGGCGGCCGGACCGGCTGCCCAACCAGCGGCTGCTGTTCGGTCCGCGGGGCCCGGCCCCCGCCGCGGCCGTCCGGGGCGGCGCGGTCCGCTCCCGGAAGGCCGCGGTGCACGTGCTCAGCACCCGGCTGCCGAAGCTGAAGGAGGCCCTGCTGGCCCGCCGCCGGAGCTGAACCGGACACCCCCTCGGCGCTGTGCTCAGCGCCGTGCGGGCGTGGCGGTCGGCGACGGGCTGGGGGAGGGGCCCGCCGTGGCCGCCACCGTGGCCGCCGCGGTGTTCGCGGGAGCCGTCGCCGCGCCGGTCGCGGTGCCGGTGGCGGCCACGGTCGCTCCGGGCGTCGGGGTGGCGGGCGAGGCGGCGGGGGATCCGGCGGGAGAGGCCGAGGGACCGGCCGGCGCCGGCGGTGCGGACGGCATCGCCGGCGCCGCCGGTGCCGGGGGCGCCGCGGGTACGGCCGGGGCCGGCGCCCCCTGGGAGCCGGCCATCAACTGCCGGAACCGGGCGCTGGACCGCGGGTTCCGGTCGCACTGCCAGAACCCGTGCGGACAGTAGTCGGTGACGGTCTGGTAGACGGTGTCGTGGGTGCGGATCCACTCCACCATCCGCTGCACGAACTCCGGGTTGTCGCCGTTGCGGAACAGCCCCCACTCCGGGTACGAGACCGGCTTGCCGCGCTTGGCCGCGAACTCCACCTGGTCCTGCAGCCCGTACGGCTCGTGCACGTAGTCGTCGAAGGAGGCGCCGGCCGGCTGGTCGTAGCTGTCCATGCCGATGATGTCCACCACGTCGTCGCCCGGGTAGCACTTGGTCCACGGGATCGCGTCCAACCCGCGGTTGGGCGTGAAGTCGAAGCGGAACCGCTGCCCGGGCACCGACCGCATCACCGTGACGATCCGCCGCCAGTAGGTCTTCCACGCGGCCGGGTCGGGCTTGCAGCGGTGGGTGTAGGTGACGCCGTTCATCTCCCAGCCGAGGGTGAGCACGGTGTCCGCGCCGCCGAGCGCCACCAGCCGGCGGGCCAGCTTGAGGAAGTGCCGGTCGAAGTCCCCGCGCGCGCCCTGGGCGAGCAGTTTCGCCACCTCGCCGTCCGGCACGTTCGCCTCGTTGGGGACCAGCATCGGCACGCCGAGGATGAGCATCCGGGACGGGTCGGCCAGCCGCCACTGCGACCACGTGCCGAGCACCCCCGGCTCGCCCTCGATGTCCGCCCAGCCGTTGCCCGCCAGGTAGGTGTGGCCGACCTGCAGGTTGGCGTTGTTCAGCCACTGCGCGTAGCGGCCGATCTGCGGGATGTACCGGTCCCAGGAGCCGACGAAGGCCCCGAACGCGGGCTCGTGCTTCGGACGCTGGACGACCGGTCGCGGGGCGGCGCCGCGGGGCGAGATGGCGTCGGAGGAGAGCGTGTGCCGTTCGGTCTGGCTCAGCGGCGTGCCGGCGGGGACGCTGGCGGTGGTGAGCAGCAGCAGGGCGGCGGCGGCCAGCGCCAGGCGGCCGAATCGCATGGTCTCTCCTCGGGCGGGGCCTCGGGCAGGGCGGGGCGGGAGGGCGACGCAGCGTGGTGCCCCGATGGCCGACAGTAGGCCCGCGAGGCGGAGGAAAAGCCGAATGTCACCCTAAAGTGGGCGGTATTCGAACGCCGTCCGGCGGTGTGCCGTGTATCACCTCTGTAACAGTCCCCGTGCCCCGGGGAGCCCTACGGCCGCGGCCCGCCCGGGCGGTGGTTGGGGCGCCACCGGCCCCGACGGCGCAGGTCGGTGGACGGCGCCGGCCGGACCGCGCGAAACCGGTCGACGGGGTTCCGCCGTCCGGCCGTACGGGAAAGTCCGGCTGACTCGCGCGGGCGGTGAAAGGTACGCTCCGCCCGTGTCCTGGAAGTCGCGCGCCCTCAGCCCCCGATCGATCCTGCCTGCCCTGGCGGTGCTGCTGGTCCTTGTGGCGGGTGCGGCCGCGCACGCCAACAAGCCGGTCCCGTTCGGCGACCGGGTGGCCGCACCGGGCGCCTCGGACGCGAGCCCGGACGCCGTGCGGACGCTGGACGCGGCCGACCTCGAACTGAAGGTGGGGCCGGGCCTGGAGGCGTACCACAAGGCCACCGGGGAGCACGCCTGGTCGTACCAGCGGGAGGGCGCCACCGCGCTCTACCTGTCGATGGCCGGCGAGAACGCCGTGGTGGTCTGGGACGACGGGCTGGTCACCTCGGTGCGGCCCGGGGACCACGAGGTGCGCTGGCACCGCGCGGTGCCCGGCCTGGCCGACTGGCTGCGCGGGGACGGCGAGCCCGGCGCCGACAAGCGCACCGAGGCGCAGCGCAAGCAGCTCGCGACCGAGCGGGCGGCCGCCTCGCTGCGCACGGTCCAGCAGTCCGCGCCCTGGGTGGCGGTGGTCACGCCCAACCTGACGATGGGCTTCCGGGACGCCGACGGCGACCTGCGCTACAACTCCAAGCCGGCCGGCAACTGCGTCTACGACCCGACCCGCACGGTGGCCACCGAGTTCGCGGTGCTGGTTCCGCGCAGCTGCTCCAACAGCACCGGCCAGCCGGTCTCCGGCGGGATCTCCGGCTACCGGCTGGACAGCACCGGCTGGCAGCTCAACGCCGGCCCGGGCGTCTCGATGAAGGCGCTGGACGGCCGCCGGGTGCTGATCTCGGACGGCCCGATCGTCGCCCCCAAGGTCTTCGACACCCGCGCGGCCGCGCCCGAGGCGGCCTGCGGCAGTGCGGCCGAGCCGTTCGCCGCCGTCCGCCCGGAGGGCAGCTGCGCGGCGCCGGCGGACGGGCGGCAGCCGCGGTAGCCGGCCCTCCGGGTACCCCCGGCCGGTAGTCCTCCGGGCCCGCTCGCGCGGCCCGGTAGACTTGCCGCCATGGCTGTTCTCTCCGGGCACTAGCGGGCGAGCGGCGCCGCCGCGTGCGGTCCGCCGACCCTCCGCCGACGCCCCTTCCCCGCCGTCCCGGCCCGTGCCCAGTCCGTGCGCCCGCCCACGCCCCAGGAGTAGTCCCCAGCCATGATTTCCGCCAACGCCCTTGAGCTGCGTGCCGGTGCCCGGATCCTGATCGAGTCCGCGAGCTTCAAGGTCGCCCCCGGCGACCGGATCGGTCTGGTCGGGCGCAACGGCGCCGGCAAGACGACGCTCACCAAGGTGCTGGCCGGTGAGGGCATCCCGGCCTCCGGCACGGTGACCCGCTCCGGCGAGGTCGGCTACCTGCCGCAGGACCCGCGCACCGGCGACCTCGACGTCCTCGCCAAGGACCGCATCCTCTCCGCCCGCGGCCTCGACACCGTGCTGAAGAAGATGCGCGAGAACGAGGACCGGATGGCGAACGGCAAGGGCGCCACCCAGGAGAACGCGATGAAGAAGTACGCGCGCCTGGAGACGGAGTTCCTGACCAAGGGCGGGTACGCGGCCGAGGCGGAGGCCGCCACCATCGCCGCCGCGCTGGGCCTGCCGGACCGCATCCTCAACCAGCCGCTGCACACCCTGTCCGGTGGTCAGCGCCGCCGCGTCGAGCTGGCCCGGATCCTCTTCTCCGACTCCGACGTGCTGCTGCTCGACGAGCCCACCAACCACCTCGACGCCGACTCGATCGCCTGGCTGCGGGACTTCCTGAAGACCTACAAGGGCGGCTTCATCGTCATCTCGCACGATGTCGAGCTGGTCGAGACGGTCGTCAACAAGGTCTTCTACCTGGACGCCAACCGCTCCGCCATCGACGTCTACAACATGGGCTGGAAGCAGTACCAGCAGCAGCGCGAGGACGACGAGAAGCGCCGCAAGCGCGAGCGGGCCAACGCCGAGAAGAAGGCCGCCACGCTGAACGCGCAGGCGGACAAGATGCGGGCGAAGGCGACCAAGACGGTGGCCGCGCAGAACATGGCCCGCCGCGCCGAGAAGCTGCTCTCCGGCCTGGACCAGGTCCGCCAGAGCGACAAGGTCGCCAAGCTGCGGTTCCCCGACCCGGCGCCCTGCGGCAAGACGCCGCTGACCGCGAGCGACCTCTCCAAGTCCTACGGTTCGCTGGAGATCTTCGCCGGCGTCGACCTGGCCATCGACCGCGGCTCGCGCGTCGTCGTGCTCGGCCTCAACGGTGCGGGCAAGACCACGCTGCTGCGGATGCTGGCCGGGGTGGAGCGGCCGGACACCGGCGAGGTGATCCCGGGCCACGGCCTGAAGATCGGCTACTACGCCCAGGAGCACGAGACCCTGGACCCGGAGCGCACGGTGCTGGAGAACATGCGCTCCTCCGCGCCCGACACCGACCTGGTCCAGATCCGCAAGATCCTCGGTTCCTTCCTGTTCTCCGGCGACGACGTCGACAAGCCGGCCGGGGTGCTCTCCGGTGGCGAGAAGACCCGGCTGGCGCTGGCCTCGCTGGTGGTCTCCAGCGCCAACGTGCTGCTGCTCGACGAGCCCACCAACAACCTGGACCCGGCCAGCCGCGAGGAGATCCTCGGCGCGCTGCGCGAGTTCAGCGGCGCGGTCGTGCTGGTCACCCACGACGAGGGCGCGGTCGACGCGCTCCAGCCGGAGCGGATCATCCTGCTGCCGGACGGCGTGGAGGACCTCTGGAGCCCGGCCTACCACGACCTGGTCTCGCTGGCCTGATCCCTCGGCCCTGATCCGTCGGCCCTGATCCGTCGGCCTGAGCTGCAGGCCCGATCCGTCGGCCCGATTCCACCGCTCCGATCCTGTCGGCCTGATTCCGCCGGCCCCCCGATGCCCGGTCGCCCGTACGGACGGCCGGGCATCGGATTGTCCGTCCGGCCGGAACTAGACGTTCCATCCACTTTTTGGACCAGGAAAACTAGTCCCTTCGGCGTGTCCGGGAATGAAGAGGTCCTGTATTCCGTTTGAGGAGCTTCCGTCAGACCGCCACTCGATCGTGGCCGGGCCGAGGCTGCTGATCAGCCCTTTCTCGCCGGACGGCGGTATTCGACCGGGGGCGTGCACTCTGCGTGAGCGCCCTTGTGCGCTCGGATCACCACCGAAGGACCGCGCATTCCCGACATGGACCTTGTCGAATGGGTGGCCAGGACGCGGTGGATGGGTGATCATGGGAATCTGACCGAGCAACGCTACGAGGAGGCACGGGTGGCCGAGACTCTGAAAAAGGGCAGCCGGGTGACCGGTGCCGCGCGTGAGAAGCTCGCGGCCGATCTCAAGAAGAAGTACGACTCCGGGGCGAGCATTCGCGCTCTCGCGGAGGAGACCGGTCGCTCGTACGGCTTCGTGCACCGGATGCTGAGCGAGTCCGGAGTGATTCTCCGGGGCCGCGGTGGTGCCACGCGGGGCAAGAACAAAGCTACTGCCGGGGCAGGTTCCTGACGCTCCGTCAGTCAATGGACGGATGACTCGGCGGCAGGGCGCCGGCCGGGGAGGCGACTGAGGATCGTCCTCCCGCGGTCAGAGCGGACCGGCCGCCGATCGTCATGCCCGCGACCGGCGCGCGGCCCGGCCGCGCGCTCCTTTCGCGCGGGCCCCTGCCGCTGCTCCGCCAGTTTTGTTACTCTCCGGTAGCCAAGCACCCTCGCCACCGGAGGTCCCTTCATGACCGCTCCCGCCGCCGATCCGCAGACCCCGAGCCGGGAGCAGGACGGCGTCCGCCTGGAGATCGACGGCGCCCTCGCCGTCGTCACCCTCTGTCAGCCCAAGCGGCGCAACGCCCAGTCGCCCGCCCTGTGGCGCGCCCTGGCCGCCGCCGGCCGCGACCTGCCCGGCACCGTCCGGGTGGTGCTGCTCCGCGCCGAGGGCGTCTCCTTCTCGGCCGGCCTCGACCGCGCGATGTTCACCCCCGAGGGCATCCCCGGCGAACCCAGCTTCCTCCAACTGGCCGCCGCCGAGCCCAAGGAGCTCGACGAGACCATCGCCGGCTACCAGGAGGCCTTCACCTGGTGGCGCCGCCCCGACCTGGTCACCATCGCCGCCGTCCAGGGCCACGCCGTCGGCGCCGGGTTCCAGCTCGCCCTCGGCTGCGACCTGCGGGTGGTCGCCGACGACGTCCAGTTCTCCATGAAGGAGACCTCGCTCGGCCTCGTCCCCGACCTCGCCGGCACCAAGCCGCTCACCGACCTCGTCGGCTACGCCCGGGCGCTGGAGATCTGCGCGACCGGCCGCTGGGTCGGAGCCGAGGAGGCCACCGCGATCGGCCTGGCCAACCTGGCCGTCCCCGCCGACGAGCTGGACGCCGCCGCCCGCGACCTCGCCGCCGCCCTGCTCGGCGCACCGCGCAGCGCCGTGATCGAGACCAAGGCCCTGCTCCAGGGGGCCGGCGGCCGCTCCTACGACGAGCAGCGCTCGGCCGAACGGGCGGCCCAGGCCCGGCGCCTGCGCGACCTGGCCGGCATCGGCGACTGACCGTCGCCCGCGGTACGACGAGGGCCCGGCGCCCGGGGTGGACCCCGGCGCCGGGCCCTCGTCGTCCCGGACGGCTCCGGGGGCGGGAATCGTGGCGAAATGCCAGAGTTGGAGCGATTTGCGATATAGCTGGAGCCGTACGACGGGAGATGAGCCCATGCCTGACACTCCGACGCCCGCCACCCTGCACAAGAACCTCTCCGCCGGTGCCCATCCCGGTGCCCACCCGGGCGCCTCCTCGGCTGCCGCCGGAACCGAGCGGGTCGGCGAACGCGGCCGTACCGCGCTCGCCGTCGGCGTGGTCGAGAAGATCGCCGGGATGGCGGCCCGCGAGGTCTCCGGCATCCACTCCCTCGGCTCTGGCCTCTCCCGGACCTTCGCCGCGATGCGCGACCGGGTCCCCGGCGGGCGCGCCAACGTCGGACGCGGCATCAAGGCCGAGGTGGGGGAGAAGCAGACCGCCATCGACATCGCGCTGGTCGTCGAGTACGGCGTCGTCATCCCCGAACTCGCCCGCCAAGTGCGGGAGAACATCATCGACGCGGTCGAGCGGATGACCGGACTCGAAGTCGTCGAGGTCAACATCGCCGTCAACGACGTCCACCTGCCCGACGAGCCGGACGTCGAGGAGGAGGAAGAGGAGCTCCCCTCCTCCGGCCAGCGGCCCAAGCTGAAGTAGTCCCTGTGCGGCGGCACGCCCGGAGCGGCGGGCGGCGGAAGACGAGGTGGAACGGATGAGCCTGGCCATCGTCGGCCTGGTGGTGGGAATGGCCCTCGGCTTCGCCGGCTACTTCGGCGGGTTCGCGGCGTTCCTGCTGGTGGCGGCCCTCGGAGTGGTCGGATTCGTGGTCGGGCGCCTGCTGGAGGGCGACATCGAACTCGGGGACCTCGGCGACCTGCTGCGCGGCCGCGACCGGCGCCGCTGATGGCGGCCCTCGTCCCGGCGCCCGCCGCCCGTGAACCCGGCGCGCGCGGCCGGCTGCGCATCGCCGACCGCGTCTACGCGCGGATCGCCGCCCGGGCCGCCCGCGAGGCGCTCGCCGAGGCCCGGCAGGGCCGGGACGGGCCGGGCGAGCCGCCACGGGTCTCGGTCACCTCGTCGGCCGCACCGCTCGCGTCCGCCGCGTCCCCCGCCGCCGTCACCGTCCGGGTCGCCGTCGACCTGCCGTTCCCCGCCGACCTCGCCGCCCTCGCCCGCGCCGTCCGCGACCGGATCACCGCGCAGGTCGGCGCGCTGACCGGGACCAGGGTCACCGGGGTGGTGGTCGTCGTCGAGCGGCTGGTCACCGAGGGAGCGGGATGACGCAGGGGGAGCCGGCGACGCCGCCCGCGGAGCCCGCCGGGACCGCCGGGACCGCCGAGGACAGCGAGACAGGGGAGCCCGGGGAGCTCGGGGAGAACGGGACGAAGGCGGAGCCCGGGGAGCGGCCCTCGGGGGCCGGGCCGGCCGCGGCCAAGGTGCCCCGGCTGCGGGCGTCGCGGACCACGGCCGCCGTCGTGGTGGCGACGGTGGTGCTGATCGCCGCCGTGGCGCTGCTCTACGACGTGGTCGCCGTCCGCACCGGGCACGCCGCCCGCCGCTGGCGGGCCGAGATCGCCGACGAACTGGCCACCCGGCACCTCGACGACACCTGGGTCCTGGTCGGCGCCGGTGCGGCCGTGCTGCTCGGCGGCGGGCTCCTCTGGCTCGCCCTCGCCCCCGGACTGAGCCGCTGGCTCCCGCTCCGCCCGCACGGTGGCACCCACGCCGTCATCGACCGGTCCGGCGTGACCGCGCTGCTGACCGACCGCGCCGCCCACCTGCCGGGCATCGAGCGCCTGACCGTCCGGACCGGCCGCCGCCGGGTCCGGATCACCCTCGCCGGCCCGGCCGACCCGGCCTCGGTGCAGCGGCAGTTGCGGGACGAGCTGGAGCTCGTCACCCTCGCCCGGCCGCTGCAGCTGGACGTGCGGACCAGGCGCGGGCGCCGGCGCGGGTCCGGCGGGCGAGCGGAGGGCGCGGAGGGCGCGGAGGGCTCGGCCGTGGAGGGTGGTGGGCACGCGTGAGCCGGAGCACCGTCAACCGGGTGCTGGTGGGCGCGGCCGGGGCGGTCCTGCTGGCCGTCGGGCTGCTGGTGCTGGCCGGGGGACTCGACCTGTACCGGCGGCTGGGCGCCGACCCGCCGGGCTGGTGGCCGCTCACCTCGCCGGACCGGCCGGTGGTCGGCGCGGAGTCGCGGACCCGCTGGGTGGACGAGGCCTGGTGGTGGCCGACGGTGATCGCCGGGCTGGCCGTGGTGGTCGTGGGGACCGCCTGGTGGCTGGCCGCCCAGCTGCGGCGGAGCGGGCCCGCGACCGTTGTGGTGCCGACCCCGGGCGCGCCGGGGCTGCGGCTTCGGCTGCGGACCAGGGCGCTGGAGGACGCGCTGGAGACCGGAACGGTCGCGCTCCCCGAGGTCGAGCGGGTGGGCGTCCGGCTGCTGCGCGGGCCCCGGCACCCCCGGCTGCGGGCGGCCGTCCGGATGACGCCCGGCGGTGACCCGGCCGCGCTCGCCGAGCACTTCGAGACCGGCCCGCGCACCGACGCGCGGGTCAGCCTCGGCCTGCCGGACCTGCCCGCGGACCTGCGGATCCGGGTGGTGGCGGCCGAGCCGGAGGTCACCAAGCGGCGCCGCGGACGGCGCCGGACCCCGCGCGTGATCTGACCGGCCGGCGGATCCGCCGGCCGCGCGCCGGGCGGATGCCTCCACGCGCGGCCGGCGCGACGGACCCGAGGTCCGCCTAGAGACCGGGCAGCGCGCCGCCGTCGACCGGGATCATCACACCGGTCAGGTAGGAGGCCGCGGGGGAGAGCAGGAACGCGGCGACCCTGCCGAACTCCTCCGGGGTGCCGTAGCGGCCGAGCGGGATGGCGGCGCTGTGGTGGGCGCGGGCGGCGTCCGCGTCACCGCCGAGCGAGTCCAGCTCGCGCACCCGGTCGGTGTCGATCCGGGCCGGGAGCAGGCCGACCACCCGGATGCCGCGCGGGCCGAGCTCGGTGGCGAGCGACTTGGCGGCCATCGCCAGACCGGGGCGCAGCCCGTTGGAGATGCCGAGGCCCGGGATGGGCTGGCGGACCGAGCCGGAGAGCACGAAACCGATCACCCCGCCCTCGCCCAGCGTCCCGGCGGCGGTGCGGGCGAGCCGCAGGGCGCCGAGGAAGACCGACTCGAAGGCGTCGCGCCAGGCCTCCTCGGGGACGGTGCCCACCGGGCCCGCCGGCGGCCCGCCGACGCTGATCAGCACGCCGTCCAGCCGGCCGAACCGCTCGACGGCCCCGCCGACCAGCCGCTCGGCGGTCTCCGGGGCGGAGTTGTCGGCCACCAGGCCGTGCACCGCGTCCGCACCGCCGGCGAGGGCGGCGAGCGCGTCGACGGCCGCGTCGACCGACTCTCGGCTGCGGCCGCTGACCAGCACCCGCGCGCCGTCGGCGACCAGTTCACGGGCGGTCGCGAAGCCCAGGCCCCGGGTGGCGCCGGTGACCACGTACACCTTGTCCTGCAGTCCAAGATCCATGGGGCCATCCTGCCGGGTGAGGACGGGCGGGAGGTAGTGCGGACGCGGTCCCGGGCCCCGGCCGGCCGGCGGCCGCCCTGGCGTTGACGCGGACGTCAAGGTCTACCGTCGTTCCCGGCGGCCCTCGAACAGCGGTCGGAAGGGCGAGGATTCGGTCATGCGGATCGGTGAGCTGGCGAAGCGGGCGGGGACGACCACCCGGGCACTGCGGTACTACGAGCAGCTCGGGCTGCTCCCGGCCCGGCGGGCCGGCAACGGCTACCGCGCGTACGGCGAGGAGGACCTGCGGCTGCTCCGGCAGATCCGCACCCTGCAGGACTTCGGTTTCGGCCTGGAGGAGACCAGGCCGTTCGTCGAGTGCCTGCAGGCAGGTCACCCGCACGGGGACTCCTGCCCGGCCTCGCTGGAGGTCTACCGGAAGAAGCTGGCCGAGCTGGACGAGTGCATCACCCGGCTCCAGGAGGTCCGCACCCAGGTGGCCGGGCAGTTCGCCCGGGCCGAGCGGGAGCGGGACGAGCTGGCGGCCGGGGCCGTCGGAGAGCCGCCGCAGTGCGAGTGGGCCGCGAAGTCGGCAGTCGAGTGGGAGGAGAGCTAGACGATGGTGCAGATCGCGGGCGTGGCGGAGGTCACGGACGAAACCTTCGCCGCCGAGGTGTTGGCGGCCGACGGGCCGGTGCTGGTGGACTTCACGGCGGACTGGTGCCCGCCGTGCCGGCAGATGGTGCCGGTGCTGGCGGAGATCGCCAGGGAGGAGGCGGACCGGCTCACCGTGGTGAGCCTGGACGTCGACCGCAACCCGGAGACCCAGGCGGCGTACGGGGTGCTCTCGATGCCGACGCTGATGGTGTTCCGGGGCGGTGAGCCGGTGAAGTCCGTGGTCGGGGCGCGGGCCAAGGCCCGGCTGCTGCGCGACCTCGCGGACGTCCTGTAGGCCGTCCCGCGGACCCGGACCCGGACCCGGACCCGGACCCGGCGGCGGGGCCTGGTGCCGGCGGCGGGGCCGGGGCTCAGGCCGGGACGGCGACCGCGGCCACCTCGGCCTCGGCGGCCTCCTTGCGCCGGTCCCTCGCCTCGCGCCGGACCATCACCCAGAACCCGACCGGGATCATCGCGGTGAACAGCCACCACTGGATCGCGTACGCCATGTGCGGGCCGATGTCGGAGTGGTTGGGCTCGGGCAGCAGCTCGGGCTGGTCGGCCGGGGCCGGGGCGGTGGCGGTGAGCTCCAGGTAGCCGCCGAGCAGGGCGGCGCCGGTCTCCTTGGCCTGCTGCGCGGTGCTGATCAGGGTGTACTGCCGGTCCGGCAGGCCGGCCCGGTCCTTGATGCTGCCGGTGGCGACCTCGTCGGCGCGCAGCCGGCCGGTCAGGGCGACCTCGCCGGACGGTGCGGCCGGGATCTCCGGGTACGCGGCGGCGGAGGCGCCGGACGGCACCCAGCCGCGGTTGACCAGGACGGTGCCCTTGCCGTCGGCGAGCACCAGCGGGGTGACCACGAAGTAGCCGACCTTGTCCCCGCTGGAGTCGGTCCGCTTGCGGACCACGAACTCGTGCGCCGGGTCGTACTGCCCGGTGGCCGTCACGGCGCGCCAGGTGAGCCCCTTGGGGACCGCGAAGCCGGGTTCCGCCGACAGGGTGTCGTACGGAACCGGCCGGTCGGTGAGGGCCTGGGCGATCAGCTCGTTGCGGTCCACCCGTGCCTCGTGGCGGTGCAGCTGCCAGAACCCCAGCCGGATGGTGGTGGGGATCAGCAGCACGGCGATCAGCAGGGTGATCAGCCAGCGCCGGGAGAGCAGAAAACGGTACACATGGGCACGGTACGCCCACCTCACAACCGGCTCACGCACCGGGGTGCGGGGCGACCTCGCGCAGCAGCTGGAGGAAGGCGTCCTCGCCGACCACGGGGGTGCCGACCTCGCGGGCCTTGCGGGCCTTGCCGCTCCAGCTGCCCGGCTCGTTGGTGACGAGCAGGCTGGTGAGCCGGCTCACCGAGGTGGCGATGTGCAGGCCGGCCTCGACGGCGCGGTCCTCCAGCAGCTCGCGGTCGGTGGCGGTGTCGCCGGTGAACGCCACCCGCATGCCCTGGACCAGCGGCTTGCCGTCCTCCCAGCGCCCGGGGTTCGGGTACGGGCAGGCGGCGCGCTTGCGGGCCTGGCGGTAGGAGGAGCCGGTCCAGTTGCCGCGGGCGGGGGAGGCGGGCTGGTCCTCGCCGAGGTCGGTGACGGCCACGCAGGCCTGCAGCGGCAGCGGGACGCCCCCCTGACGGGCCAGGTGCAGGCTGGGGCGGAACGCCTCGGCGAGCACCCGGGCGTCGTCCAGCGCGTTGTGCGCGTGCTGCTGGTGGACGCCGAAGTACTGGGCGAGCGAGGACAGCTTGCCGTTGGGCAGCGGCAGCCGCAGGTCACGGGCCAGCACCATGGTGCAGATCCGCTGGTCGACCGGTGCGCGCAGGCCGGCCCGGGAGAACTCGCGGGAGATCATGTTCCAGTCGAAGAGCGCGTTGTGGGCGACCATGACCCGGCCGCGCAGCCGTTCGGCGAACTCCTCGGCGATCTCCGGGAAGGTGGGCGCGCCGGTCAGCAGCTCGGTGGTGAGGCCGTGGATCCAGACCGGCCCGGGGTCGCGCTCGGGGTTGACCAGCGTGTACCAGTGGTCGGTGACGGTGCCGTCCTCGTCCAGCTGGTAGACGCCCGCCGAGATGACGCGGTCCGTGCGGCCGAGGCCGGTGGTCTCGACGTCCACGACCGCGAAGCCCTCGGCGGGGGCGGCGGAGCGCTGGGCCGGGACGGGAGCCGTCCGCGGTACCGCGCCGGGCGTCTCGGGCTGGATCGCGTACATGGTCCAACAGAATAAGGCCCGCGGACGGGGGCGGACCGCGAAACGGGTGGGGCCGGGGGCGCTCGGAATGATGGACGGGGCGGGCCGGAATAGAGTGGGCGGAGTATTCGTCGTACATCTGGTCGAATATCTGCCGGCCGCCCGCAACACCCCCGCGGGCGCCTCTCCGAAGGACGAACCCTCATGCGCGCCACCGTGATCCACGGCCCCAACGACATCCGGATCGAGCAGGTGCCGGACGCGGTCGTCCAGCACCCGACCGACGCGGTGGTGCGGGTGGTGAACGCCTGCATCTGCGGCAGCGACCTGTGGGCGTACCGCGGTGTCGCGGCGCGGGTCGCCGGGCAGCGGATCGGGCACGAATTCCTCGGCGTGGTCGAGGAGGCGGGTGCCGAGGTGCGCGGCTTCAAGGCCGGCGACCTGGTGGTCGCGCCGTTCGTCTGGTCGGACGGCACGTGTGATTTCTGTCGCGAAGGGCTGCAGACCTCCTGCCCGCACGGCGGCTTCTGGGGCCAGGTCGGCTCGGACGGCGGGCAGGGCGAGGCGGTGCGCGTCCCGTTCGCGGACGGCACGCTGGTGAAGCTGCCCAAGGAGGCGCAGGGCGACGAGAAGCTGCTGCCGGGTCTGCTGGCGCTCTCCGACGTGATGGCGACCGGGCACCACGCCGCCGTCTCCGCGAAGGTCCGGCCGGGCTCGACGGTCGCGGTGGTCGGTGACGGTGCGGTGGGCCTGTGCGGCGTGCTGGCCGCGCACCGGCTCGGCGCCGGGCGGATCATCGCGCTCGGCCGGCACACCGCCCGCACCGACCTGGCCCGGCGCTTCGGGGCCACCGACGTGGTGGCGGAGCGCGGCGATGCCGCGATCGAGGCGGTCCGGGAGCTGACCGGCGGCCAGGGCGCGCACGCCGTGCTGGAGGCGGTCGGCACCGAGGAGTCGATGCGCACCGCCGTCTCGATCGCCCGGGACGGCGGCGCGGTCGGCTACGTGGGTGTGCCGCACGGCGGCAGCGCCGGGGTCGACATCGGTCAGATGTTCGGCCGAAACGTTTCGCTGAACGGCGGGGTCGCGCCGGCCCGCGCGTACATCCCGGAGCTGCTCCCGGACGTCCTCTCCGGCGCCATCGAGCCCGGCCTGGTCTTCGACCGCACGGTGGACCTCGACGGTGTTCCGGACGGCTACCGGGCGATGGACGACCGCTCGGCGCTCAAGGTGCGGATCGCCTTCTGACGCCTCCTTGTTGACGCGCTCCCAGGGGCGGCACCGCAGGCCGGTGCCGCCCCTGCGCATGTCCGGACACGTCGGTTTTCGGCCAATCGGCTAGTGCAACGGGGTGAACGGATGGCTGATCACGGTCAACCTCTTCCGGCCCGCGCGCCACCCTCCTAGCATTGCGCGGCGCGCATCCGGACTGTGACGCCGCTCACGTCCGATCGTTCCACTGGTGCGACCACTACGCCGAAGGAGTGAGGAGTCAGAGTGGAATCGCCGCCGATCACCACCACCGCTACGGAAACCCAACTCATCGAGGAGGGCGCGGAGTTCCGCGCCCTCCGGCGCTCGTTCCGGAACTTCGCCTTCCCGGTCACCATCGGCTTCGTGCTCTGGTACCTGCTCTACGTCCTGCTCTCCAGCTACGCCCCCGGCCTGATGGGCACCAAGGTCGTCGGGCACATCAACATCGCCCTGGTGCTCGGACTGCTCCAGTTCGTCACCACCTTCGCCATCGCGGCCTGGTACGCGCGCTACGCGGACCGGAGGCTCGACCCACCCGCCGCCGCCATCCGCGAGGCGCGCGGCGCGGTGGTCCACGCCCCCCGGGAGGCCGCCGAATGACCCTGCCCGCCAGCCGTCTCGCGAGCGCCGTGCTCGCCCACCCCGCCCGTCCCGCCGACCTCGCCAGCTCCGCCACCGAGCACCGCGGCCTCACGATGACCCTGTTCGGGCTCTTCGTGCTCGCCACCCTCGGCATCACCGTCTGGGCCGGACGCCAGACCAAGGACGCCGCCGACTTCTACGCCGGCGGCCGCAGCTTCTCGGGCTTCCAGAACGGCCTGGCCATCTCGGGCGACTACATGTCCGCCGCGTCCTTCCTCGGCATCGCCGGGGCCATCGCGCTCTTCGGCTACGACGGCTTCCTCTACTCGATCGGCTTCCTGGTCGCCTGGCTGGTGGCGCTGCTGCTGGTCGCCGAACCGCTGCGCAACTCCGGCCGCTACACCATGGCCGACGTGCTGGCCTTCCGGATGCGCCAGCGGCCGGTCCGCACCGCCGCGGGCATCTCCACCATCGTGGTGTCGATCTTCTACCTGCTCGCCCAGATGGTCGGCGCGGGCACCCTGGTCGCCCTGCTGCTCGGCGTCAGCGGGGACGGCGCCAAGCGGTGGACCATCGTCGCGGTCGGCGCGCTGATGGTCGTCTACGTCGCCATAGGAGGCATGAAGGGCACCACCTGGGTGCAGATCGTCAAGGCCGTGCTGCTGATCGCCGGCACCGCCCTGATGACCGTCCTGGTACTGGCCAAGTACAACTTCAACGTCTCCGCGCTGCTCGGCGCGGCCGCCGACGCCAGCGGCAAGGCCAACGCCTTCCTTGAACCCGGGCTGAAGTACGGCGTGACCGGCACCAGCAAACTCGACTTCATCAGCCTCGGCCTGGCGCTCGTGCTGGGCACCGCCGGCCTGCCGCACATCCTGGTCCGCTTCTACACGGTGCCCACCGCCAAGGCGGCCCGGAAGTCGGTGCTCTGGGCCATCGGGATCATCGGCGGCTTCTACCTGATGACCCTGGCGCTCGGCTTCGGGGCGGCCGCGCTGGTCGGCCCCAAGGCGATCAAGGCGGCCAACGCGGCCGGCAACACCGCCGCCCCGCAGCTCGCCGAGACGCTCGGCGGCGGCGCGGGCACCACCGGCGGCGCCGTCCTGCTGGCGGTGATCTCCGCGGTCGCCTTCGCCACCATCCTCGCCGTGGTGGCCGGACTCACCCTCGCCTCCTCCGCCTCCTTCGCCCACGACCTCTACGCCAACGTCATCCGGCGGGGCAAGGTCACCGAGCGGGAGGAGGTCAACGCGGCCAAGTGGGCCGCCGCCGCGATCGGCGCGGTGGCGATCGTGCTGAGCCTGTTCGCCGACAAGCTCAACACCGCCGCCCTGGTCGCGCTGGCCTTCGCGGTGGCCGCCTCGGCCAACCTGCCGACGCTGCTCTTCTCGCTGTTCTGGAAGCGGTTCAACACCGTCGGCGCGGTCAGCTCGGTCTACGCCGGGCTGGTCACGTCGGTGGTGCTGGTCGCGTTCTCCCCGGTCGTCTCGGGCGGCAAGAACTCGCTCTTCCCGCACTCGGACTTCCACTGGTTCCCGTTGGAGAACCCCGGCCTGGTCTCCATCCCGGTCGGCTTCCTGGCGGGCTGGATCGGCACCCTGCTCGCCCGCGAGCCGGCCGACCCGGCGAAGTACGCTGAACTGGAGGTCCGCTCGCTGACCGGACTGGGAGCCCACTGACGGACGGCCGCTGGCTAAGCTGGCCCGGCCTGCCGAGACGGTGGGCCGGGCCGGCCGCGTTCCTGGGGCCGCCGTTCTCGGGAAGGGACCGCCGTGCTGCTCGACACCTTCGGCCGCCGCGCCGTCGACCTGCGGGTCTCCCTCACCGACCGGTGCAACCTGCGTTGCACCTACTGCATGCCGGAGGAGGGCCTGCAGTGGCTGGCCAAGCCGGAGCTGCTCACCGACGAGGAGATCGTCCGGCTGGTGACCGTCGCCGTGCGCGACCTCGGCGTCCGGGAGGTCCGCTTCACCGGCGGGGAGCCGCTGCTGCGGCCGGGGCTGGTCTCCGTCGTCGCCGCCTGCGCCGGGCTGGAGCCGCGCCCCGAGCTCTCGCTCACCACCAACGGCATCGGCCTGGCCCGGACCGCGGCCGCGCTGCGCGCCGCCGGGCTCGACCGGGTCAACGTCTCGCTCGACACCCTCGACCCGGACACCTTCCACACCCTCACCCGCCGCCGGCGCCACCAGGACGTGCTGGACGGCCTGGCCGCCGCCGAGACCGCCGGACTGACGCCGGTCAAGCTGAACGCGGTGCTGATGCGCGGGGTCAACGACCACGAGGCGCCCGGACTGCTCGCCTGGTGCCTGGAGCGCGGCTACGAGCTGCGGTTCATCGAGCAGATGCCGCTGGACGCCCAGCACGGCTGGGACCGCTCCGCGATGGTCACCGCCGAGGAGATCCTGGAGCGGCTGGCCGCCCGGTTCACGCTCACCCCCGAACCCTCCGCCCGCCGGGGCGCCGCGCCCGCCGAGCGCTGGGTGGTGGACGGCGGCCCGGGCCGGGTCGGGGTGATCGCCTCGGTGACCCGCCCGTTCTGCCGCGCCTGCGACCGCACCCGGCTGACCGCCGACGGGCAGGTGCGCAACTGCCTCTTCGCGACCGGTGAGACGGACCTGCGGACGGCGCTGCGCTCGGGTGCCGACGACGCCGAACTGGCCGCGCTCTGGCGGGCGGCGATGTGGGGCAAGAAGGCCGGCGCCGGGATCGACGCCCCGGAGTTCCACCAGCCCGACCGGCCGATGTCGGCGATCGGCGGCTAGCGGCCGGGGCCGGGCCGGTGTCCTCAGTTCTCTTCGGGGGTCCAGTCGGCGAAGGCGACGACCTCCTTGAGGAAGCCGCGCACGCCCAGGAACTGGGAGAGGTGCTCGCGGTGCTCCGGGCAGGCGAGCCAGGTCTTGCGGCGGTCCGGGGTGTGCAGCTTGGGGTTGTTCCACACCAGCACCCACGCGGCGTCGGACCGGCAGCCCTTGGCGGAGCAGATCGGGGTCTGCGGCTGCGGGGCGTCCGGGAGCAGCATCGGGGTCGTCCTCAGGAGGTCGGCGGGTGTCGTCACCGCCAGTCTGTCACGCGCCCGGACGGTGCCCGTGCGCCGTCCGGGGGGCTCGTCGCCGCCGTCGGTCGTGTGCGGGCATGGCGACGCCGGGCAGCCACGGGGGGAGCCGCCCGGCGTCGGTCCGTCGCTCCGACGGGGGATGCGGAGCGCGTACGCAGTATGTCACGGTCCTACCCGTGCATGGGGAGGTCTTGCATGATTAATCTGAGCTTCTTCTGAGCTTTCCACTGATCGTAAGGGTGGAAAACTCACCAAAACGGACAGTCAGTTCGGCTTCTGTGAAGAATCGGTGGGCATGCGCTCGGCCACATCGGTACCGTGCGTCACACCCGACCCGCCCCTTCCGCCGGGGCCGAGCATCAGCGGAGTGGTCGGCGGCACGTCGAAGGTGGACGGCAGACCCGGCGCCCGCTCCCGGCCCGCGTTGGCGATCAGCACCGCGAAGTAGGGCAGCAGCACCGCGCCCGCCAGCGCCGCGAACGCCACCCACCGCTGCACGTCCCACAGCGCCACCGCGAGCAGCACGCAGGCCGTCCGCAGCAGCATCGACGCCACGTAGCGGCGCTGCCGCCCGCGGACGTCCTCGGTGAGGCTGCTGCGGGCCCCGGTGATCCGGTAGACCTCGCCATCGCCGGCGCCCTTGCCCATGTCCAACCGCCCTCGTCCGCGCACCCGCGCGCCTCTCCGCGCGGCCCTCCTCACGGTACGCCGCAGGGGCACCGGCGACGAGACCGGGTCGGGCGGACACGCACTCCTACGGCTGGGAGAGGTACTCCGGCGGCACCGCGTCGGTCAGCCAGACGCCGTTGGCGCTGATCCGGAACTCGTGGCCGGCGGCCGCCATCGCGGCCGCGTCGACCGCCAGCACCACCGGGCGGCCGTGCCGGGCGCCCACCCGGGTGGCCGTCTCCGTGTCGGCGGAGAGGTGGACGTCCTGCCGGGCCATCGGCCGCAGGCCCTCGCGGAGGATCGGGGCCAGGCTCCGGGTGGCGGTGCCGTGGAACAGCACCGCCGGGGGCACGGCGGCGGCCAGACCGAGGTCGACCGCCACCGTGTGCCCCTGGCTGGCCCGGATCGAGAGGCCGTCCTCCGAGTAGGCGAAGCGGCGCTTGTTGTTGGTCGCCACCACGTGGTCCAGCTCGGCCCTGGTCAGCCGGGTGCCCCCGGCCGCCAGCGCGGCCAGCAGGGCGTCCACCCGCACCCAGCCGGCCGCGTCCAGCGTCAGCCCCGCCCGCTCCGGCTCGTGCCGGAGGATGCGGGACAGCATCTTGCTCGTCCTGACCGTGCGCTTCTCGTCCACGTCTCCCGATCCTTCCCCCCGCGGCAGCCCGGCTACGAGGCCTGGCTGACCGAACTCATGTTGAATCCTTCGACCCGGACCGGCGGCATCGCCGTCCGGGTGAACCAGTCGCTCCACTCGCGCGGCAGGCAGCGCTCGGTGCGGCCCACCTCGGTGATCCGGCCGAGCAGTTCCACCGGCGACTCGTTGAACCGGAAGTTGTTCACCGCGCCGACCACCCGGCCGTTCTCCACCAGGTAGACGCCGTCCCGGGTGAGGCCGGTGAGCAGCAGCGTCGCCGGGTCCACCTCCCGGATGTACCAGAGGCAGGTGAGCAGCAGTCCGCGCTCGGTCCGGGCGATCATCTCGTCCAGGGTCGGCGCGGCCTCCTGGTCGGCCGTCTCCAGGACCAGGTTGTCGACCGCCGGGCGCAGCGGCAGGCCGGTCAGGCCGGCCGAGTGGCGGCTGGTGACCAGCCCGGCCAGCTCGCCGTCGCGGATCCACTCGGTGGCGGACAGCGGCAGGCCGTTGTCGAAGGCCGAGGAGTCGCCCTCGGTGGCGTGCGCGAGCACGAACGGCGCCGCCTCCAGACCGGGTTCGGCCGGGTCGGACCGCAGCGTCAGCGGCAGCCCGCTGAGCTCGTCGCCGATCCGGGTGCCGCCGCCGGGCCTGGAGAAGACCGTCCGGCCCTCGAAGGCGTCCCGGCCGCCGGCGGACCAGTTCAGGTACACCATCAGGTCGGCGACGGCGGAGGGCGGCAGCAGCGTCTCGTACCGGCCGGCCGGCAGGTCGATCCGCCGTGCGCCCCAGCCGAGCCGCGTGGTCAGCCCGGCGTGCAGGGCGGTGACGTCCACGTCCGAGAAGTCCCGGGTGGCGGCGCCCGCCCAGGCCGAGCCCGACAGGTCGGCGGTCTTGGCGTTCAGCTCGACCATGCCGGTCGGCTGGTCGTGGCGCAGCCGCAGGCCGGTGGAGGTGCCCAGGTAGCTGGAGACCAGCTCGTGCCGGGCGAAGCCGTACAGCAGCTCGCCCTGTGCGGCGGCCCGCGCGAAGGCCGCGCCGAGGGCCGGCGCGAACTCCTCGAAGACCGCGATCGACGTCTCCGCCGGCGGCTCGGTGAAGTCCGGCGAGTCCTTCTGCGCACCGGCCGCGACCAGGGGCTGGGCGTCCTCGGCGGGACCGGCCGCGCGGGCGGCCTCCTCGGCGGCCCGGACCAGGCCCTCCACGTCCTCCGGCGTGACGGCCTCGCGGGAGACCACGCCGGAGGCGGTACCCTCGGCGCCCGCCACCGTGGCGATCACGGTGAGCCGGCGGCCCCGGGTGACGCCGTTGGTGGTCAGCGCGTTGCCCGCCCAGCGGAGGTTGGCGGTCGACTCCTCGTCGGCGATCACCACGCAGCCGTCGGCGCGGGAGAGGCCGAGTGCCAGCTCGACGAGTTCGTGGGGCTGAATCGCGGTCATCAGTGACCCGCCTCCTGCTGGGTGTTGAGCACGTTGACGTTCCGGAACAGGGCCGAGGGGCAGCCGTGGCTGACCGCCGCGACCTGGCCGGGCTGCGCCTTGCCGCAGTTGAAGGCGCCGCCCAGGACGTAGGTCTGCGGTCCGCCGACGGCCGTCATCGATCCCCAGAAGTCGGTGGTGGTCGCCTGGTAGGCGAAGTCCTTGACCTGGCCGGCGAGTTCGCCGTTCCGGATGGCGTAGGCGCGCTGCCCCGTGAACTGGAAGTTGTACCGCTGCATGTCGATCGACCACGAGCGGTCCCCGACGATGTACAGGCCGTTCTCGACACCCGCGAACAGGCCCTCGGTGGACGGGCCGTCCGCGGCCGGCTGCAACGAGACGTTGGCCATCCGCTGGACCGGGACGTGCGCGGGCGAGTCCGCGAAGGCGCAGCCGTTGGAGCGCTCGAAGCCCTTCAGCTTCGCCATGCCGCGGTCGAGCTGGTAGCCCGTCAGGACGCCGTCCTTCACGAGGTCCCAGGACTGGGTGGCGACGCCCTCGTCGTCGTAGCCGATGGTGGACAGGCCGTGTTCGGCGGTGCGGTCGCCGGTGACGTGCATCAGCTCGGAGCCGTACTTCAGCGAGCCGAGCTTGTCGAAGGTGGCGAAGGAGGTGCCGGCGTAGGCGGCCTCGTAGCCGAGCGCGCGGTCCAGCTCGGTGGCGTGGCCGATCGACTCGTGGATGGTCAGCCAGAGGTTGGACGGGTCGATGACCAGGTCGTAGCGGCCCGGCTCGACGCCCGGCGCCTTCATCTTCTCGGCCAGCAGGCCCGGCAGCCCGGCCAGCTCGGCGTCCCAGTCCCAGCCGGTGCCGGTCAGGTACTCGAAGCCGCGCCCGACCGGCGGGGCCAGCGTGCGCATCGAGTCGAAGGCGCCGGTGCGCTCGTCCACCGAGGTGGCCTCCAGCACCGGGTGCAGCCGGATCCGCTGCTGGGTGGTGACGGTGCCGGCGGTGTCCGCGTAGAACTTGTTCTCCTGGACGGTCAGCAGGGTGGCCTGGACGTGCGAGACGCCCTCGGCGGCCAGCAGCCGGGAGCTCCAGTCGGCGAGCAGCGCCGTCTTCTCGGCGTCCGGCACCTCGAAGGGGTTCACGTCGTACGCGGAGATCCAGGTGGCGTCCCGGTGGACCGGCTCGTCGGCCAGCTCGACCCGCTCGGTCGACCCGGCCGCGCGGCTGATCCCGCCGGAGAGCCTGGCCACCGCGACGGCCTGCTCGGCGACGCGCGCCGCCGCCTCGGGCGTGAGGTCGACCCCCGCGGCGAAGCCCCAGGCGCCGTCCAGCAGCACCCGGACGGCGAAGCCGAGCTGGACGCTGTCGGAGGTGCCCGCAGGCCGGGCGTCGCGCAGCCGCCACGAGGCGCTGCGGACCCGCTCCAGGCGGAAGTCGGCGTGCGCGGCGCCGAGCCGGCGGGCGCGGTCGAGGGCGGCGTCGGCGAGGGCGCGCAGCGGGTAGCCGAGGAAGAGCGGGTCGACGGCGCGCGGGGCGCCGGCACTGCTGGTCGGGGGCAGCGGAGGCAATCGGGCTCCCTGGTCGGGGGGAAGGATGGTGCGGGCACCCCGGGATACAGGGGTACCCGCACGGCATCATTTCCCGTCAAAGGGGTTTCGGCCAGCGCATTTCCACCGTGACACGCGCCGCCGGCGTGCGGCGCCCCGGGTTCCGCTACCCGACCGCCTCCCACCAGCCGTCCAGCTCCGGCGGGTTGTCGACGTCCACCCGCTCGCCGGGGCGCGGCACCGCCAGCCGCACGCCCTGCTCCTTGGCCTCGACAAGCAGCCGCTCGATCGGCTCGGCCCAGGGGTGCAGGCCCAGGTTGAAGGTGCACCAGTGGACCGGCACCAGCAGGTCCGCGGCCAGCTCGCGGTGGGCGAGGACGGCGTCCTCCGGGGTCATGTGGATGTCCGCCCACGCCGGGTCGTACGCGCCGACCTGGACCAGCGCGGCGTCGAACGGGCCGTGCTCGGCGCCGATCCGCCCGTACCCCTCGAAGTAGCCGGAGTCGCCGGTGTAGAAGACCTTGCGGGTCGGCCCGGCGACCACCCAGGAGCCCCAGAGCGTGGTGTTGCGGGTCAGCCCGCGCCCGGAGAAGTGGTGGGCGGCGGTCAGCGTGAGCGCCAGCTCGCCGAGCGTGCAGGTCTCGTCCCAGTCCAGCTCGATGATCCGGTGCTCCGGCACCCCCCAGCGGCGCAGGTGGGAGCCGATGCCGAGCGGCACCGCGAACGGCGCGGACTGGCTGCGGACCAGCCGGCGGACGGTCGCCATGTCCAGGTGGTCGTAGTGGTCGTGCGAGATCAGCACCGCGTCGACCTGCGGCAGCTCCTCCAGCTCCACCGGCACCGGGTGCAGCCGGCGCGGGCCCACCTGGGCGGCGGGGGAGCAGCGCTCGCTCCAGATCGGGTCGAGCAGCACCCGCGACCCCTCGATCTCGACCAGCGCCGAGGCGTGCCCGTACCAGGTGATCGCGACGCCCTCGGCGGCCGGGCCCGCGCCGCCGGCCGGGCGGACGGTCGGCACCGGGTGGCGCGGCGTCCGGCCCTCGCGCTGGAACAGCATCCGGCGCACGGTGTCCCGGTCGACGGACGGCGCGCCGGCCGGCCGGGCCAGCTCGGAGGGCGCGTTGTGGAAGACGCCGTCGCGGTACTGCGGCGAGTTGCGCAGCCGCTCCTCCCGCTCGCCGTCCGGCCGCCGACCGAACGCCGCCGGAAGGTCGCGCAGCGCCCAGGCGACCGCTCCCGCCCCGGCCGCCAGCGCGGTCAGGGCCAGCAGTCGTCCGCGCCGGTGGGTGGTCCCCGGCTGTGCCTCGCTCATCCGCGCTCTGCCTCCGCTCGTCGCCGGGGCCTTGTCCGGCGTCTGCGGTGCGGCGGCCCCGGCTCGTGCCACACCACGGGGGCAACGGGTGCACCCCGTCGCCGGGTTCCCGGTCCGGCACGCAGCGGACACCACAATCCGGCCCCGGTGCGCCGGCGGATCGGGCGAAAATGGCATGGGCACGGATTGTCGGGTACCGACAGTTCCTTTGGTGAGGCGCTGTGGGAGACCGATTCGCCGCCGCGCCGGGCCGACCGATAGCGTCACACCGCGTACATGATTGCGACGTACGCGGACATCGCGACGTACGCACACCACGTACGCACACTACGGAGAGAGGTGGATCGTTGAGCCGCTCGGTTCTCGTCACCGGAGGTAACCGGGGCATCGGCCTCGCGATCGCCCTGGCCTTCGCCGAGGCGGGCGACAAGGTCGCCATCACCAGCCGGTCGGGTGAGGTGCCCGAGCAGCTGGCCAAGTACGACGTGCTCGCGGTTCGCTGCGACATCACCGACAGCGCCCAGGTAGACGCGGCGCTGACCGAGATCGAGGGCGCGCACGGCGCGGTCGAGGTGCTGGTCGCCAACGCGGGGATCACCCACGACACGCTGCTGCTGCGCATGTCGGAGGAGGACTTCACCTCCGTCCTGGACACCAACCTCACCGGCACGTTCCGCGTGGTCAAGCGCGCCTCCCGGCTGATGATGCGCGCCCGCAAGGGCCGCATCGTGCTCATCTCCTCGGTGGTCGGCCTCTCCGGCTCCCCCGGGCAGGCCAACTACGCCGCCTCCAAGGCCGGCCTGGTCGGCTTCGCCCGCTCGCTCGCGCGTGAGCTCGGGCCGCGCAACATCACCGTCAACGTGGTCGCCCCCGGCTTCGTGGACACCGACATGACCGCGGTGCTCAGCGACGAGCGCCGCGCGGAGATCGTCGCCGGCGTGCCGCTGGGCCGCTACGCGGCGCCCGCCGAGGTCGCTTCCACCGTGCGGTTCCTCGGTTCCGACGAGGCCGCGTACATCACCGGAGCCGTCATTCCCGTCGACGGCGGATTGGGCATGGGTCACTGACATGAGCGGAATCCTTGAGGGCAAGCGGATCCTGATCACCGGTGTGCTGATGGAGTCCTCCATCGCGTTCCACACGGCCAAGCTGGCCCAGGAGCAGGGCGCCGAGATCATCCTCACCGCCTTCCCGCGGCCGAGCCTGACCGAGCGCATCGCCAAGAAGCTGCCGAACCCGGTGAAGGTCCTGGAGCTGGACGTCTCCAGCGAGGAGCAGCTGGCCGGCATCGCCGACCAGGTCCGCGAGCACCTGCCGAGCCTGGACGGCGTCGTCCACTCGATCGGCTTCGCCCCGCAGGACGCCCTGGGCGGCAACTTCCTCAACACGCCGTGGGAGTCCGTGGCGACCGCCATGCAGGTCTCGGCGTTCTCGCTGAAGTCGCTCACCATGGCGCTGCTCCCGCTGATGCAGGACGGCGGCTCGGTCGTCGGCCTCACCTTCGACGCCCAGTTCGCCTGGCCGAAGTACGACTGGATGGGCCCGGCCAAGGCCGCGCTGGAGGCCACCTCCCGCTACCTGGCCCGCGACCTCGGCCCGCGCGACATCCGGGTCAACCTGGTCTCGGCCGGCCCGATCGGCTCGATGGCCGCCAAGTCCATCCCCGGCTTCGGCGACCTGGCCGCCACCTGGGACAGCCGCTCGCCGCTGAAGTGGGACGTCAGCGACCCGGAGCCGGCCGGCCGCGGCGTCGTCGCCCTGCTGTCGGACTGGTTCCCGAAGACCACCGGCGAGATCGTCCACGTGGACGGCGGCCTGCACGCCATCGGCGCCTGAGAGCCCGAGAGCCCGGGACACCGGTACGCCCGCTGCCCGGCACCCCGCTCACACGGCGGGGTGCCGGGCAGCGGCGTTCCGGGCAGTGGCGTTCCGTACGGCGGTGCTCCGGGCGGCGGGCTCTCCGGCTCGCAGGCGCACGCGGCGGGCGGGCCTCACTTCTGGCCGTTCCGTCCGAGGGCGCTCATGGCGTTCGCGCGGCCGGTCGCGTGTCCGGTGCCCAGCTCGGCGGAGACGAGGTTGGCCGACTCCTCGTCCGCGTGGGTCGCCGCGCCCCAGCCCGACGCCATGACCTTGCCCTGGGTCAGAGCGGCGTGGTGGGCGTCGGCGGAGCCGGTGTTGCCCGCGTGCCGGGCGTCCTCCTTGACGTTCTCCACCCACCCGCCGATCCCGAGGTCGACGAAGGCGCCGGCGACGGCCCCGACCTCCGGGACGAACCCGGTCACGGTGCCGTTCGCCGAGGAGGCGAACCCGCCGGTCTCCTCGGCCCACTCCGTCCGGTCGTCCTTCTCGTCCAGGATGACGGAGGAGCGGATCGCGTCGAAGGCCCCGAGCGCAGTCCCGATCTGGCGTGCCGGGATCTGCCGCTCCTCCGCGTCGTACCGCGGCTCGGCGGGGATCCCGGCCAGGGCTTCGGCGGCCCTGGCCCGTTCGGCGCCGTAGAGCACGGCGTAGGCCTCCGGCTCCTCCGCGGTGCCGCGCATCACCCGGACGACGTGGTCGGCGCCGCCGCCGAGACGGCCCTCGCCGTCCTGCTCCCAGGCGCTGTCGTGCCGGGCGGTCGAGACGTGCTCGCTGAGGATGAGATGCGTGTCGGCCGCGTAGTCGGACAGCGCGTCGGCCAGCGGCACGCGCAGGTCCTCGTGGACCTCGGCGCCCCTGCCGTCCGCGTCCAGGGCGTCGATGACGCCCTGCATGACGCGCGCCTGGGCCGGGGTGTGCGGGCCGCCGTCGTGGCTGCCCCCGCCCGGGACGTCGCCGGTGGAGGCGGCCTCCAGCGCGGCGGCGAGGCCGCTGCGGTGGGTGGCGGTGTCCCGCATCGGCGGGCCGACCAGGGTGCTGACGTAGCCGGTGGGCCAGTCGCGTTCGCGCAGCAGGTAGCCGAGGCGGCCCTCGGCTCCGGGGCTCTTCGGGTCCAGGAAGAGGGTGGCGGCCTCCGGGTTCCGGCCCATCAGCCCGAGCACGCCGTCCACCGGGTCGTGCACCAGGTCCGGGCGGGGGCCGTTGAACTGGCGGACCTTCCAGCGGTTGTCCTCGCGCTCGGCGGCCAGGACGTCGGTGCCGAGGTCGTTCAGGAACTGCGTGCCGTAGCCGGCGCCGCCCTTCCGGAGCAGCGTGACGAGCGTCTGGTAGCCGTAGATCGGCTCCGAACCGCGCCCGAAGCGGCGGGCGTTGAGGTTCCTGACGCCGGCCTCCCGCAGACCCCTGCGGAAGTCCCGGTAGAACGCGGAGTCCGTGTCGCGGGTGGCGCCGGCGAGGGTGTCGGCCAGGTCGGCCTGCAGCCCGCCGTACTCGCGCTTGAGCCGGCCGTTCCGCTCGTTGATCCGTACTTCCAGCTCGTCGGCGAGCAGCAGGGCGCCCTCGGGGCCGAGTGCGGCGAGCAGGGTCCGGCCGTAGACCGGGCTGCCGGAGCCGGCCTTCATCAGGTTCCCGAGCTCGGCGAGCTCCTCCGGGGTGAGCGTCCTCCCGTCCTTGAGCCGTGCGGCGAGTTCGGCGGCGCGCCTGCCGTCCGCCTCGTCGCCGCCGCCGACCGCCCGGCCGTTGAACTCGTTCACGAGGTCGCCGACCCTGGCGGCGCGGCGGAGCCGGAGGGCGGCCCGCGCGTCGGCGGCGGTGGCCTCCTCCAGGTGGACCCGGATCCTCTGCGTCCACCGGGCCGCGGCTTCGTCGCGCTCGCGCCGGTAGTCCGGCTCGTGCCGGTAGGCGGACCCGCTCGCCGGGTCGAGCGCGGAGACGTCGAACACGGCGGTGCCGGTGCCGGTCACCTTCATGCCGTCGGCCCGGGCGTCCGAGACGGTCTGCCCCAGCTTCCGCTGCGCCGACTCGAAGTCGTTCCGGGCGTCGGCGATGACCGAGGCGACGGCCGCGGCCTCGGTCTGCGCGTCGACGGTCTGCTGCCGGGTGCGGCCGAGGCGCAGGCCGGCGGTGGACGCGGTGTGGCCGAGCCAGAGGCCGGGGTCGCCGGTGACCGAGAGCACCTCGTTCTCCAGCCGGTGCTGGACGAGCCGGTACCTGCGCGCCATCTCGGTCCAGCCGGCGGCGGCCTCGGCCATGGCGGACACGTCGGCCTTCATGACGTCCTCGAAGCCGAGCACGCTCACGCCTTCCCTGTGAACGAGGCGGCGATGCCGTGCTCGACGTCCAGGTAGTTGGTGTGGGTCTGCCGCATCATCCCGGCCTCCTGGTTGAGCCGGCCGTTCAGCTGCGACACCTGCTCGTGCCACTCCTGGAGCGCCCCGCGCAGCGCGGCGGCGGTGTCCCAGCCGCTCAGCTTCGCGGCGGCCGCGCCGGTCGCCTCGTCGGCCGTCCTCCCGGCCGCGGTGCTGTCGCCGGCGATGCCGTCGAGTGCGGTGGCCGCCCTGTCGACCGCCGCCGTGGACACCTTCGTCGGCGTCCCGCCGCCCGGCCCCGGGCTCGGCTTCAGGTCCGGATCCGCCATCGCTTCTCCCCGTGGTGCCACACCCGGCCGGTGTCCGGCCGTACGCGAAGTGTGACGGGACGTTAGCACGCGAAAAGCCGCCGCCCGCAAGGCTCGTAGGCCATTTCGGGGGCGGTCGGGCGAGGGTGGCGGGTCGAGCGGGCGGGGGAGGTCCGCCGGGCGGGGTCAGCGGTCGGTGCAGGCGCCGATGGCGCGGCCGGCCTCGTGGGAGGCGCGCTGGGGGTCGCGGGCGCGGATGGCGTCGACGATCTTGTCGTGACCGAGGTAGCGCTCGGCGATGAGCTCGGGGCCGACGTCGTGGCGGAGGTGGGCGCGGGTGACCTCGCCGAGGTCGGCGTAGACGGCGGCGAGGACGTCGTTGTGGGCGGCGGCGACGACGGCCTGGTGGAAGGCGGCGTCGGCCTGGACGAAGTCCTCGGCGTCGCCGGAGCGCCAGGCGTCCTCGCGGCGGGCCAGGGCGGCGTCGAGGAGGGCGAGGTCGCGGTCGGTGCGGCGGGTCGCGGCGAGCCCGGCGGCGGAGGTCTCCAGGGTGACCCGCAGTTCGGCGACGTGGGCCTGGTCGGCGTCGGCGAAGCGGCGGTGCATGACGCCGGCCAGCTCGCTGGTGGCGAGGACGTAGGTGCCGGAGCCCTGGCGGATGTCGAGCAGTCCGTTGTGGGCGAGGGCGCGGACGGCCTCGCGGACGGTGTTCCGCGCCACACCCAGCTGCTCGACCAGGGCGGCCTCGGTGGGGATGCGGGAGCCGACGGGCCACTCGCCGGAGGTGATCTGGGCGCGCAACTGGGCGATCACCTGGTCGGACAGCGGGGTGCGCCTCGGAGAGGACAGCGCCACGGGGGACTCCTTGGGGTCGGGTGGGTCGGGCCATCATGCCAACTCAAGGGTGCGCTAATTCATCCCATCATTCTATGATGGCCCGCATGTCGTCCGCAGCAGACACCGCCGCCTCCCCCCGTACCGGGACCCGACCGCAGGCCGAGCGCCCCGCCCCGCCCCGCCGCAACCACCTCGGCTGGCTGTTCGCCGTCGCGATCGCCGCCGCCGCCTTCAACCTCCGCCCGGTGGTGACCAGCCTCGGGCCGCTGCTCGACCAGGTCCGGGCCGACCTCGGGATGAACCCGACGGTGGCCGGTCTGCTCACCGCCGTCCCCTCGCTCTGCTTCGCCCTCTTCGGCTTCGCCGCGCCCGGCCTGGCCCGCCGGCTCGGCCCCGTCGCGGTGGTCACCGCGGGCCTGGGCGCGATCACCGCCGGTGTGCTGGCCCGCTCGTTCGCCGGCGGCACGGCCGTCTTCCTGCTGCTCACCGCGCTGGCGCTGGCCGGCGTCGCGGTCGCCAACGTGCTGATCCCGGTGGTCATCAAGCGGTACTTCCCGGAGAAGGTCGGGCCGATGATCGGCCTCTACTCGATGGCGCTGTCGGCCGGCACCGCGCTCGCCGCCGCCGTCACCGTGCCGCTGACCGGCGCGCTCGGCGGCGACTGGCGGTTCGGGCTGGGGATCTGGGCCGCGCTCGGTGCGGTCGCCCTGCTGCTCTGGCTGCCCGTCCTGGTGTCCCGGCGGCGGGAGGCCGGCGGACAGGCCGCCGGCCGGGCGGCCGGGAAGCTGCCGATCACCCGCAGCCGCACCGCCTGGGCACTGGCCTGCTTCTTCGGCTTCCAGGCCACCGGCGCGTACGTGGTGATGGGCTGGCTGCCGAAGATCTTCCAGGACGCCGGCGTCTCCGAGGGCACCTCGGGCGTGCTGCTGGCGCTCACCATGGTGATCGGCGTGCCGGTCTCCTTCGTCCTGCCGAACCTGGCCGCCCGCCGCGGCGACCAGCGGCTCTTCGTGGTGGTCCTGGCCGCGTGCGGCATCGCCGGGTACTCCGGGCTGGCGGTGTCCCCGTCCGCCGCGCCGTGGGTGTGGGCGGCCCTGGTGGGCCTCTCCAACTGCGCGTTCCCGCTGGTGCTGACCATGATCGGCCTGCGCGCCCGGACGGCCGGCGGCGTGGCCCAGCTCTCCGCCTTCGCGCAGGGCGTCGGCTACCTGATCTCGATCCCCGGGCCGATCCTGATCGGCCGGCTCTACCAGGCCACCGGTGAGTGGTACCTGCCGCTGGGCTTCCTGGCGCTGCTGCTGGTGCCGCAGATGCTGTTCGGCCTGCGGGCCGCCCGGGCCCGGCACATCGAGGACGAGGCGGTCCTGCCGGTGGCGGCGGCCAAGGCCTGAGCGGCGGCCAAGGCCTGAGCGGCGGGCCCGGGGGCCGGCGGCCCGCGGCCGGGGCGACCGGGCCCGGCCCGCCGCCCCGGCCCCCCGGTGGGGCCGGTGGCGGGCGGACGCGTTCGGGGTGGGAGAATCCGGTCATGCCCGTACTCGACCCGAACCCCACCGACGGCCACAAGAAGCTGGGCCAGCTCGCCGGCGTGATCGGCGGCATCGTCGTGCTCCTGGTGATCGTGGCGATCGTCGCCCGCAACCTGGGCTGAAGCCCCGGCCGCGTCCGGGTGAACCACGCATGATGACACTCCCCACCCCTGAGGGTGGCGGCATCCGGCAGCGCCGCGCTCCCGGGCGGCTTTTCTGCCAAGCTTGCTGGGTATGAGCGCCGACACGCCCCGCAGGATCATCGTTCTCCGCCACGCCAAGGCCGACTGGCCGAACGGCGTCGACGACCACGAGCGGCCGCTGGCCGACCGGGGCCGCCACCAGGCCCCCGAGGCCGGACGCTGGCTCGCCGATTCCGGCATCAACCCCGACTACGTGCTCTGCTCCACCGCCCTGCGCACCCGCGAGACGTGGAAGCTCGCCGCCCACGAGCTGCCCAAGCGCCCCCGCAGGACCGTGTACGAGGAGCGGGTCTACGAGGCCAGCCCCGGCGAGATCATCACCGTCCTCCAGGAGACCCCGGACGACCACGCGGACCTCGTGCTGGTCGGCCACAACCCCGGTGTGCTCGGCCTGACCCAGGTGCTGGCGGGTGACGAGGGCGACCGCGACGCGCTGGAGCGACTGCGGCTCGGGGGCTTCCCGACCGCCGCGGTCGCGGTGCTCAGCTTCAGCGGCTCCTGGAAGAACGTCGAGCCGGGTGTGGCCGCCCTGGTGTCGTACTACACGCCCCAGGACTGAGCGGACGGACGCATGAAGGGGCGCGCGGACCAGGTCCGCGCGCCCCTTCATGCGCGTACGGGTACGTCCGGGAGTGCTAGTCAGCCGGCTGGCCGTCCAGCACGTCGGCCGCCTCGACCTCCTCGCGGGTGATCCCGAGCAGGTACAGCACGGTGTCCAGGAACGGCACGTTCACCGCGGTGTCCGCCGCCTCCCGCACCACCGGCTTGGCGTTGAACGCCACGCCCAGCCCGGCCGCGTTCAGCATGTCCAGGTCGTTGGCGCCGTCGCCGATCGCCACCGTCTGGGACAGCGGCACCTTGGCCTGCTCGGCGAACCGGGCCAGCCAGCGGGCCTTGCCCGCCCGGTCGACGATGTCGCCGACCACCCGGCCGGTGAACCTGCCGTCCTCCACCTCCAGGGTGTTGGCCGCCGCGTAGTCCAGCCCCAGCTGCTCGACCAGGTGGTCGGTGACCTGGGTGAACCCGCCGGAGACCACCGCGACCTGGTAGCCCAGTCGCTGGAGCGTCCGGATCAGGGTGCGCGCCCCCGGCGTGAACCGGACCTCCGCGCGCACCTTCTCGGTCACCCCCGCGTCCAGGCCGGCCAGCAGGGCCACCCGGGCGCGCAGCGACTCGGCGAAGTCCAGCTCGCCGCGCATCGCCGCCGCCGTCACCTCGGCGACCTCCTGCTCGCAGCCCGCGTGGGCGGCGAACAGCTCGATCACCTCGTCCTGGATCAGCGTCGAGTCGACGTCCATGACCACCAGCCGCTTGGCCCGCCGCTCCAGCCCGGCCGCGACCACGGCGACGTCCACCCGCTGGGCCGCCGCCTCCTGCGCCAGCTCGGCGCGCAGGTGATCGGTGGCCACACCCGAGACGGCCAGCTCGACGGCGGTCACCGGGTACTTGGCGAGCCGGAAGACACGGTCGATGTTGCCGCCGGCGGCGGTGATCCGGGAGGTCAGCGCGGCGACGGCGGCGGCGGTCAGCGGGTGGCCCAGGACGGTGACGTGCGACCGGCCCTCGCGGCGCGGCCGGTTGTCGCCGATGCCGGAGAGGATCTCGGCCTGGAGCTTCTGCTCCTCGGCCCAGCGGTGCACGACGGACCGCAGACCGCCCTCGGCGCCGGGCGCGCCGGGCGGGGTGACCAGGGCGCAGAGCGTTATCCGGCCACGGGTCACCACCTGCTCGATGTCGATGACGTCGACGCCGAACCCGGCCAGGGTGGCGAAGAGGCCGGCGGTGATGCCGGGGCGGTCCTTGCCGAACACCTTGACGAGCAGGGTGCGCTCGTCCTCGGTCCGGGGCTGCGGGGCGGGGAACGGCTCGGCGGCCAAGGGCGATGCGTTCATGGTGCCTCCCACGCTACCCGCCGCCCGACGGGCCCACGGCACCCGTCCGGGTCGTGGACGTGCCGCGTGCGTGCCGCGTACGCGCCGTGGACGCACGGTTCGGGGGCCGTCCGCGAATCGTTGCCGCCTGGTCACAGTCCCCGGGGGCGACTTTCACGGACGGCCGACGGGCTGGAATGATTCCCCCGTCAGATTCACGATCATTTCGCCCCGGGACGGGGCGCACCATCGGGGGAACCGAGAGAGCGGGGCAGGCGAGCAGTGCCGCAACTCGTCATCGAGATCAACGGACAGCAGCGGACTCTGGAGCCCGGGCGGTCCTACACCATCGGTCGCAACCCGCAGTCGGACTTCCCGTTCGACGACGCGCGGGTGTCCTGGCACCACGCCACCATGTCCTTCAACGGGACGGGCTGGCAGCTGGACGACCACGGGAGCACCAACGGCACCTACACCGGCGGGGCCCGCACCATGCAGGCGCCCCTGTTCCCGGGGGCCGTGGTCAACCTCGGCAACGCCGAGAACGGTCCCCGGCTCGCCTTCTCCGCGCCGGCGCAGGCCGCCGCCCAGGCCCAGGCCTGGCACGAGGCCGCCACCAGCCGCAGCGCCGCCCCGCAGGCCCACGCCGCCCAGCAGCAGGCGCAGCAGCCGTGGGCCCAGCAGCCCCCGGCGCAGCAGCAGCCGTACCCGCAGCAGGCCCAGGCCCAGCCCCAGTGGCCCGGCCAGCAGCAGCCGTTCCCGCAGCAGCAGGCGCAGCAGCCGTACCCGCAGCAGGGCTTCCCGCAGCAGCAGGGCTTCCCCCAGCAGGGGGCCGCGCCGCACGAGGGGCCCGGCGGCCCGCAGCCGACGGTCATCCGCAACCTGACCGCCGGCATGAACACCATCCGGATCGGCCGCGCGCTCGACAACGACATCGTCGTCTCCGACCTCCAGGTCTCCCGCCACCACGCCGAGCTGCGCCAGCTGCCCGACGGCCGGTACGAGATCGTCGACCTCGGCAGCCACAACGGCATCTTCCTCAACGGCCTGCGGGTCGAGCGCCAGCTGATCGGCCCGCAGGACCGCCTGACGGTCGGCCACTCCAGCTTCGTCCTGGTCGGCGACCAGCTCCAGGAGTTCGTCGACACCGGCGCCGTCTCCTTCTCCGCCCGCCACCTGACCGTCGAGGTCGACTTCAAGGGCGGCAAGAAGGTCCTGCTCAACGACGTCAGCTTCGGTGTCCCGGAGAAGTCCCTGGTGGCCGTCATCGGCCCGTCGGGCTCCGGCAAGTCGACCCTGCTGCGCGCCCTCACCGGCTACCGCCCGGCCGACCGCGGCGACGTCCTCTACGACGGCCGCAACCTCTACAAGCAGTTCGCCGAGCTGCGCTCGCGGATCGGCCTGGTGCCGCAGTCGGAGATCCTGCACAAGGAGCTGACCGTCCGCACCGGCCTCAAGTACGCGGCCCGGCTGCGCTTCCCCGGTGACACCGAGCCGCGCGAGCGCGAGGCGCGGATCGACGAGGTGCTCTACGAGCTGCGCCTGGACAAGCGCGCCGACAACCGGATCACCGCGCTCTCCGGTGGCCAGCAGAAGCGCGTCTCGGTCGCCCTGGAGCTGCTCACCAAGCCCTCGCTGATCTTCCTGGACGAGCCCACCTCGGGCCTCGACCCGGGCATGGACCGCGAGGTCATGCAGATGCTGCGCGGCCTCGCCGACGACGGCCGCACCATCCTGGTCGTCACCCACTCGGTGGCCGAACTCGCGCTCTGCGACCGGCTGCTGGTGATGGCGCCGGGCGGTTCGGTGGCCTACTTCGGCCCGCCGGACGAGGCGCTGCACTTCTTCGGGTACGAGACCTGGGCCGACGTCTTCCAGGCCTTCGAGAACTACCCGGACCACGACTGGGCCGGCCGCTACCGCGGTTCGGTGCACTACCAGCAGTACTCGGCCGACGTGGAGTCCGGCGCGGTGCAGTCCGCGCAGATCGTCCAGGAGGCGGTCCGCCCGCCGAAGCCGCAGAGCTGGGGCTCGCAGCTGTGGACGCTGATCCGCCGCTACGCCTCGGTGCTCGCCTCCGACCGGGGCTTCCTGGCCCTGTCGGTGCTGCTACCCGCGGTGCTCGGCGCGGTCAGCGTGCTGATCCCGAACGAACCGGGCCTCGCCCCGAACCCCAAGTCGCAGCTGGGCCTCAACAGCGGCGCGGCGACGATCATGCTGATCCTGGCGATCGGGGCGTGCTTCTCCGGGGCGGCCAACTCGGTCCGCGAGCTGATCAAGGAACGGGCGATCTACGAACGGGAACGGGCCACCGGGCTCTCCCGCTCGGCGTACATGATGTCCAAGATCATCGTGCTGGGCTTCTTCAGCGTGATCCAGGGCGCGATCATCTCCGCCGTCGGCTTCCTGCCGCGCAAGCTGCCCGAGCACGGCCTGGTCTTCAAGGACCTGCCCATCATCGAGATGAGCCTCGGCCTGATCCTGCTGAGCTTCGCCTCGATGATGTTCGGCCTGGCGATCTCGGCCCTGGTCAAGACCGCCGAGAAGACCATGCCGCTGCTGGTCATGTTCGCGATCATCCAGGTCGTCTTCACCGGCTGCCTCTTCCAGATCTTCTCCAAGCCCGGCCTGGAGCAGTTCGCCTGGCTGATGCCCGCCCGCTGGGGCACCGGCATGGTCGCCACCACGCTCGACCTGTCGCACCTGCTCGGCCCCTGGAACAAGGACTTCCAGAACCCCGAGTACGACGCGATCTGGGGCCACAACGCCGGCCAGTTCTGGCTGGACGCCGGCGTGCTGATCGCGATGTCGATCATCATCGGCGTCATCGTGACCCGCCTCCAGCGCCGTCACGAGCCCGAGGTCATGCAGAAGGGCTGACCCCTTCACCGCCGCCGCCGAGGGGCGGCCCACCCCACCGGGGAGGGCCGCCCCTCGGCGTTCGCACCCCCGGCACCCCCGGCACCACCGGGCGCCCCCGGCGCCGCCGCCTCCACCGGGCACGCGTCCGCCACTGTCCCGCCGACGTTTCCCCCGCGTTCACCGGCCGCCGCGGACCGGCGACGTGCCTCCGGACCCCCGCGTTCGCCGACCGCGGCGGCGGACCGGAGGCCTAGGTCTCCGGACCCGGGCCCCGCCCGGCCCCGGACCGACGCGACCGCCCCGCGGGCGGCGGTAGGTTGGCGGTATGCCCACCGTGCCCAGCGACCACCGGCACGCCGGCCTGCTGCCCGTCGACCGCATCCCGGTCGGCCCGCCGCCGGACGGTTCCCTGCCCGCCTGCGAACCCTGCCTCGCCGGGATCGAGGCCGTCAGCCAGGCCCTGCTCGCGATGAGCCGCCACCTGGAGGTCCGCGAGGTCCTGCGCCGGATCACCGCCTCCGCCCGCCGCCTGCTCGGCGCCGAGTACGCGGCCCTCGGCGTCCCCGACGACCACGGCGGCTTCGCCCAGTTCGTCGTCGACGGCGTCACCGACGAGCAGTGGAAGGCCATCGGCCCGCTGCCCCGCCAGCACGGCGTCCTCGCCGCGATGCTCCACGAGACCGGCCCGATCCGGCTCGCCGACGTCCGGCAGGCCCCCTCCTTCGGCGGCTGGCCCGCCGCCCACCCCCAGCTCGGCGCCTTCCTCGGCATGCCCATCATCGACACCGACCACGCCGACGACGAACCCGAGGTCCTCGGCGTCATCTACCTCGCCAACAAGCACGGCGGCGGCGGCTTCACCGACCACGACGAGGAACTGCTGCGGATACTCGCCGCCCACGCGGCCCTCGCCCTCTACAACGCCCGCCTCTACGAGCGCAGCCGCGAACTCACCCTCGCCGGGGAGCGCGCCCGGATCGCCCACGACCTGCACGACGCCGTCTCGCAGAAGCTCTTCTCGCTGCGCCTCACCGCCAAGGCCGCCGCCAAACTGGTCGACCGCGACCCGGCCCGCGCCCGCGCCGAACTCGCCGAGGTCGCCCGGCTCGCCGCCGAGGCCGCCGACGAGCTGCGCGCCGTCGTCGTCGAACTGCGCCCCGCGGCCCTGGAGGAGGACGGCCTCAGCGCCACCCTCGCCTCCCAGGTGCAGGTCCTCGACCGCGCCCACGGCGCCGACATCGCCTTCGCCGCCGACGGCGTGCGCGCCCTGCCGCCCGCCCAGGAGGCGGCCGTGCTGCGGGTCGCCCAGGAGGCCCTGCACAACGCCCTGCGCCACTCCGACGCCCGCCGCGTCACCGTCACCCTGGCCGGGACCCCCGGCCGCGGCGCCGTGCTGCGGGTCAGCGACAACGGCCGGGGCTTCGACCCCGAGTCCGTCCGCCGGGCGGGCCGCCACCTCGGCCTGGCCTCGATGCGCGACCGCGCCGCCGCCGTCGGCGGCCGGCTCACCCTGGACTCGGCCCCCGGCAGGGGAACGGTCGTCGAGATGGAGGTCCCCGGTGCCTGACACCGTGTCCGCGATCCGCGTCCTGCTCGTCGACGACCACCAGGTGGTCCGCCGGGGCCTGCGCACCTTCCTGGAGGTGCAGGACGACATCGAGGTGGTCGGCGAGGCCGCCGACGGCGCGGAGGGCGTCGACCGGGCCCGCGCGCTCGACCCGGACGTCGTCCTGATGGACCTCAAGATGCCCGGCGTGGACGGCATCGAGGCGCTCCGCACGCTCAAGGAGGAGGGCAGCCGCGCCCGGATCCTGATCGTCACCAGCTTCACCGAGCACCGCACCATGGTCCCCGCCCTGCGGGCCGGCGCCGCCGGGTACGTGTACAAGGACGTCGACCCGGAGGCGCTGGCGGGTGCGATCCGCTCGGTCCACGCCGGCCACGTGCTGCTCCAGCCGGAGCTGGCCGAGGCGCTGCTCGCCGACGACGGCCCGCGCGCCCCGCAGGGCCGCGGCGGCACCCTCACCGAGCGCGAGCGCGAGGTGCTCGGGCACATCTCCGACGGCCGCTCCAACCGGGAGATCGCGCGCAGCCTGCACCTGTCCGAGAAGACGGTGAAGACGCACGTCTCCAACATCCTGATGAAGCTGGACCTCGCCGACCGCACCCAGGCCGCGCTCTGGGCCGTCCGCAACGGCGAGACGCGCGCGTAGGGCGTTTGGCGTGCCGGGCGGGGCCACGGCCCGGGCCCGCCCGCGGGGGCGGTCACCGGGCCGAGGGGGCCGCCCGTCAGCCCTTCTCGTCCACCAGCGCGTTGTACGCCGCCACCTGTGCCCGGCGGGCGGTCCGCCAGAGCGGAGCCAGCACCGCCTGCCGGGCCGCGATCTCGGAGGCGCTGACCGCCGCGCCGTGGCTGCCGGAGGCGATCGACAGCAGCGCCGCGACCTGCCGCGCCGACTCCAGCACCCGGACGGCGCGCGGCGGGTAGCCCGGCGCGAGCAGTTCGGCGTGCCCGCGCCGCCGGTACGCCTCCAGCGCCCGCAGCGCCTCCGGCCCCGCGCCGGCCACGTCCAGCCGGGTCAGCAGCAGCGTCGCCTGGCGCAGCCCGTCGGTGAGTTCGAACTCGGCCTCGTGCAGCGACGGCACGTCGGCCGGCGGGGCGTCGTTCACCTCGTGGCAGCGCCAGAGCACGGTCGCCGAACGGTCCCCGGGCGGGCCGTACACCTCGATCTCGGGCACCAGCCCCAGCGGCACCCCGACCGCCAGCACCGCCTCGCCGACCGCCATCGCGTGCTCGTTGAACGGCGCCGGCCCGGTCAGGCCCAGCGGGTGCCCGGCCGAGGGCAGCGCCAGCCGCAGGCCCTTCACGCCCAGGACGCGGAGCCGCCCCAGCGCCCAGGTGAGCCCGTGCCGCTCGTCCGGGCCGTCCCCCGGCAGACCGGCCACCCGGTGGCTCTCGTCGTCCCCCAGGACCGCCGCGGCGGCGTTGTCGGGCGGCACCAGACCGGCCAGCAGGGCGTTGCCCCAGGCGGCCAGCCGTCCCGAACGGGGCTCTTCGTACGGATTGTCGGCAGGAGTCGCGAGCATCCGGCCAGCCTACGGAATCGGCGGTCATCCGCGTGGCGTAGGTTTGCCCATGCGCGTGCGGCGCACCCACTCCGTGCCCACCGGCCGCCGGAGTAGGCTGCCCGCCCGCACCGACGGCCGTATTTCTGTTTTGGGGAAGGCGTAGGTCATGAGCGACGTGCTGGAGCTGGTGGACGTATCCGTGGTCCGGGAGGAGCGCGCGCTGGTCGACCAGGTCTCGTGGTCCATCTCGGAGGGCGAGCGCTGGGTGATCCTCGGCCCGAACGGCGCCGGCAAGACCACCCTGCTGCAGATCGCCTCCACGTACCTCTTCCCGACCTCCGGCAAGGTCACCGTCCTCGGAGAGAAGCTCGGCGAGGTCGACGTCTTCGAGCTGCGCTCCCGGGTCGGCCTGGCCGGCGCCGCCATGTTCGACAAGCTGCCCGCCGAGCAGACCGTGCTGCAGACCGTCCTCACCGCCGCGTACGGCATGACGGTCACCTGGCAGGAGACGTACGAGCAGTCCGACGAGTCCCGCGCGCTGGCGCTGCTCGACCGCCTCGGCATGTCCGGTCTGACCGCGCGCAAGTTCGGCACCCTCTCCGAGGGCGAGCGCAAGCGCACCCTGATCGCCCGCGCCCTGATGACCGACCCCGAGCTGCTGCTGCTGGACGAGCCCGCCGCCGGCCTCGACCTCGGCGGCCGCGAGGACCTCGTCCGCCGGCTCGGCGCCCTGGCCCAGGACGAGTTCGCGCCGGCCATGGCCATGGTCACCCACCACGTCGAGGAGATCGCCCCCGGCTTCACCCACGTGCTGATGATCCGGCAGGGCAAGGTCCTCACCGCCGGGCCGATCGACACCGAGCTGACCGCGCGCAACCTGTCCAAGTGCTTCGGGCTGCCGCTCACCCTGGAGCGGCACGGCGACCGCTGGTCCGCGCAGGGCCTGCCGCTCGGCTGAGCACCGCGAGCACCGCTGAGTGCCGCGGAGCACTGCCGGGTGCTGCCGATCACCGCTGAGCACTGCCGAGTGCTGCTGAGCACCGCTGAGTACCGCCCCGCGTCCCGGCCGGGCCGGCGCCGCCCGCGCGGCCCCGCCCCGGCCGGCCGGGGGCCGGTGGGGCCGGGCCGGAGCCGCGCTGGACCCCACTGAACTCCACTGAACTGCAACCGGTCGCACGTGCGACCGGTTTCCGCCCCTCCACCTGCGGGAACTGACCGCCTGGTAGGCCCTTCCCTCCCTAGGATGGACACGTGGACAGCTGGATCTGGTGGCTCCTGGTCGCCGTCGGCCTCGGTATACCGCTGGTGATCACCGTGATGCCGGAGTTCGCCATGTTCGCCGTCGGCGCGCTCGTCGCCGCCGGCGTGGCAGGCCTGGGCGCCGACCCGGTCTGGCAGGTCCTGGCCTTCGTCGCGGCCTCGGTCGCGCAGTTGGTCCTGGTCCGCCCCATCGCGTACCGGGCCCTGCGGAAGGGCCCGCAGATCAAGATGGGCATCGAGGCGCTCTTGGGCGCCACCGCGGTCGTCGCGGAAAGGGTCGACGGGGAGGGCGGACGGATCAAGCTCAACGGCGAGATCTGGTCGGCCCGCGCGCTCCACCCCGAGCAGGTCTACCAGCCGGGGCAGCAGGTCGACGTCGTCGAAATCCAGGGCGCGACCGCCCTGGTCGTCTAGGGGAGAGTCCGTGGAACCCGTCCTTATCGTCCTGGTCGTCCTGGTCGTGGTGGCATTCATCGCGCTGATCAAGACGATTCAGGTCATCCCGCAGGCCAGCGCCGCGATCGTGGAGCGCTTCGGCCGCTACACCCGGACGCTCAACGCGGGGCTGAACATCGTCGTCCCGTTCATCGACCGCGTCCGGAACCGGATCGACCTGCGCGAGCAGGTCGTGCCGTTCCCGCCGCAGCCGGTGATCACCCAGGACAACCTGGTGGTCAACATCGACACGGTGATCTACTACCAGGTCACCGACGCGCGCGCCGCCACCTACGAGGTCGCCAGCTACATCCAGGCGATCGAGCAGCTCACCGTCACCACGCTGCGCAACATCATCGGCTCGATGGACCTGGAGTCCACCCTGACCTCGCGCGAGGTCATCAACGCCGGACTGCGCGGGGTGCTCGACGAGGCCACCGGCAAGTGGGGCATCCGCGTCAACCGCGTCGAGCTCAAGGCCATCGAGCCGCCGACCTCCATCCAGGACTCGATGGAGAAGCAGATGCGCGCCGAGCGTGACAAGCGCGCCGCGATCCTCACCGCCGAGGGCAACCGGCAGTCCCAGATCCTGCGCGCCGAGGGTGAGAAGCAGGCCGAGGTGCTCAAGGCCGAGGGTGAGGCCCAGGCCGCGGTGCTGCGCGCCGACGGTGAGGCGGCCGCCATCCGGACCGTCTTCGAGGCGATCCACGAGGGCGACGCCGACCAGAAGCTGCTCGCCTACCAGTACCTGCAGACGCTGCCCGAGCTGGCCAAGGGCGACGCCAACAAGCTCTGGATCATCCCGAGCGAGATCGGCGACGCGCTCAAGGGCATCGGTGGCGCGTTCACCGGCATGCCCGGTCACGGTGGTGCCAACGGTGCCGCGGTCGCCGCCCCCAGCGCCCCGGCCGCGCCGCCGGCCGCCACCCAGGTGCCGCTCGACCCGGCGGCCGGTCCGCGCCCGCTGGACACCGACACCAAGGGCTCGGCCCGCCCCCGGATCGACCCGCTCCGCGAGTACCGCAAGAGCGACCCGGAGTGATCCCCGGCTCCTCGGCCCCGCCGGCCGAGGGCCCGTCCGACGCCCGAGGGCCCGCCCCCCGTACCGCACGGGGCGGGCCCTCGGGCGCTTTCCGCGACGGTGTGTCGAACATCCCGAATCGTGGTCGACGCTGGAACGGCCACCCTTCCGTCCGGCATGATCACCGCGGACGGACAGGACCGGTACGGGAGGTGGCTCATGACGACCTGGGAGGCGATCGCCGTCCTGGTGGCAGGTGTCGGCGCCGGAATGATCAATGTGATCGTCGGTTCGGGGACCCTGATCACCTTCCCGGTCCTGCTCGCCGTCGGACTCCCACCGGTCACCGCCAACGTCTCGAACTCCTTCGGCCTGGTCCCCGGCTCGCTCAGCGGCGTGATCGGCTACCGCCGGGAACTCGTCGGCCAGGGCGCGCGGCTCGCCCGCTTCGGCACCGCCTCCCTGCTCGGCGGAGTACTCGGCGCCTACCTGCTGATCGAACTGCCCAGCAGCGCCTTCGACGCGATCGTCCCGGTCCTGATCCTGCTCGCCCTGGTCCTGGTGGTCGTCCAGCCCCGGGTGGCCAAGGCCGTCGCCGCCCGCCGCCGCCCCGACGGCGACCCGCACGGCGGCCCGCTGCTGCTGGCCGGCATCTTCCTCACGGGCATCTACGGCGGCTACTTCGGCGCCGCCCAGGGCGTCCTGCTGCTGGCCCTGATGGGCATGATGCTCCAGGAGGACCTGCAGCGGATCAACGGGGTGAAGAACGCCCTGGCGATGATCGTCAACGGCGTCGCCGCCCTGTTCTTCCTCTTCACCTCGACCGTGAACTGGGCGGCCGCCGGCCTGATCGCCGTCGGCTCGCTCGTCGGAGGGCTGATCGGCGCCAAGGTCGGCCGGAAGCTGCCGCCGCAGGCCCTGCGCGCGGTGATCGTCGTCGTCGGCCTCGCGGCCGTCGTCAAACTGCTCACGAGTTAGGCACACCGATGGCCCTGGAGATGCGGGAGATCTGCGAGCGCTGCGAGGTGTCGCTGACACCGGACGGCCCGGCTTCTATATGTTCCTTCGAGTGCACCTTCTGCGCGGCGTGCACCGAGGCGATGGCCGGCGGCTGCCCCAACTGCGGCGGCGAGCTGGTGCCCCGTCCGCGCCGGAAGAGCTGACACCTTCCCACCTTCTGCTGGTACGTGTGTGACGGGAGCGGGCCGATGAGCCGAGCACGGCTGACCGAGGACGAGATCGCCGCCGGACTGGAGGGGCTGCCGGACTGGTCGCGCGACGGCGACTCGCTCGTCCGCACCGCCGAGGCACCCGACTTCCCGGCCGGGATCCGGGCCGTGGCCGCCGTCGCCGAGGCCGCCGAGTCGATGGACCACCACCCCGACATCGACATCCGCTGGCGCACCCTGCGCTTCGTCCTCTCCACCCACAGCGCCGGCGGCCTCACCGCCCTCGACCTCACCCTCGCCGCCCGGATCGACACCATCCTCCGCACGGAGTCCGCCCGGTAGGGCGTGTCCTGCTCCCCCCCCCGGGGGGGGGGGGCTTGCCCGTTCCGCCCGTTTCCACCCGTTCACTGCCTTTGCGGGACACCGGAACCGTCCGCTCCGGGGCCGTGAGATGCTGACTGCCGTAGTACAGGCGGTCGGGAGGGACGGAACGGATGGCTCAGGACCCCCTCGACGACGGTCGGGCGCAGCAGTGGCAGGCGCAGCAGGTGCCGCAGGAGTGGCCCGCCGGGTACGGCGGGTACGCCGGGCAGACCTGGCCGGGGGAGCAGGGATACGGGGCCGGAACCGGCACGGCGTACCCGGAGCAGGGATACGGCGAGACCGCGTACGGGCAGGGCGGGTACCCGGACGGGACGTACGGCCAGTACGACCAGTACGGTCAGTACGACCCCGGCCGGCAGTACCAGCCGTACCAGCAGTACACCGACCACGAGCAGCAGCAGTACGCGCCGTACGCCGTCCCGCAGCAGCAGCCGGGGGAGGGGCTGTACGCGCCCGTCGGTGCCGAGTACTCCGCCGACGGCTACGTGCACCTGGAGCCGGAGCTCGCCCCCGAGCCCGAGCCCGAACTCGCCCCCGAGCCCGAACCGAAGGCCGCGGCGACGGCGGGGACGAAGGCACCGGCCGTCGAGCCCGCCGCCGTGCCGCCGGCCCGGTCCGGCTTCGCCGCCAGGGCCCGGGCCGCCACCGGCGCCGCCGCCGAGCACGCGCCGAGCAGGCGCGCCCTCACCGTCCGGACGGGCGCCGGCGTCGCCGCGCTCGGGGTCCTGATCGCGGCCGGGCTGACGGTCGGTTCGGAGGGCGGCGGCCGCGGGTCCGCCGGTGCCGCCGGCGGCGGGGAGCCGGGCTTCACCATCGCCCACACCAAGATGTGGTCCGCCCAGTCCGTTCCGGTCACCCAGGCCGCCCAGCCGGGCGCCGACCGGCCGGGCGGCGACGACACGCTGGTCGGCAGCTGGCTGCTCGCCGACACGGTGGTGCGCGCCGACGCGACCGGCGTGCACGCGTACGACCTGGAGGCCGGCAAGCCCACCTGGTCGGTCGAGCCGCCCGCCGACGGCGCCGTGCCCTGCGGGCTCTCCCCGAGCGTCAACGGAGTGGGGGTGGGGGCGGTGCTGTTCCGGCCCCAGGCCGATCCGAAGAGCCCCTGCGCCCTGGTGGCCGCCGTCGACACCAAGGCCGGGAAGACCGCGTGGACCAAGACGCTCTCCGAGGCCAAGGGCCTCTACACCGCCACCGTCGGCGTCACCGAGGACAAGGTGATAGCCGTCGGTGACGACCACGTCGTCGCCTGGGAGTCGGCCGACGGCAAGGACGTCTGGCAGTACACCGGGCAGGGCAAGTTCTGCACCCTCTCCGGCGGCGTGGCCGACCGGACCGTCCTGGTGGCCAGCTCCTGCGCCGACTCCACGCCCGTCGACCAGGCCGTCGCGCTGAACACCGCCGACGGCACGGTCGCCTGGTGGCGGGGCATGAACAACCGGCCGAGGACCGCGACGGTGCTCTCCGCCGAACCGGCCGTCGTCCTCACCACCGGGGAGAAGCCCGAGGACGACCGGGTGTTCGCCTGGGGTCCGGGCGGCGACCCGGAGGCCGAGATCCCGGTCGCCGGCGCCGACGGCCGGCTGGACGTCGCCCACGGCGCCTTCTCGGCCACCCCGGGCGTCTACTTCCAGGACCGCACGATGGTCACCACCATCGCCCCGGCGGCGAACGGCGGCGGACCGGCCTCGGTGGTCGGCTACGACCTCGACAGCGGCAAGCAGCGGTGGAAGACCCTCACCTCCGAGAAGGGCGAGGCCAGGGCGGTCGGCATCGACGGCGGCGCGCTGGTGCTCGCCTTCGACGAACGCCTCGACCAGCCCGCCCACCTCAGCCGCTTCGCCCTGGACGCCGGCCGCGAGACGGTCGGCGGCAACTTCCCGCAGGGGACCGGCTCCCTGCTGATATCCGGCCGGGTGCTGATCGGCGGAGGCCGGGTCGTCGCCGTCCCCGAGCACTCCACCAACTTCGGCACCGCGACCGGATACCAGGCCAAGGGCTGACCGCCCCGGCCGCTCCTCGCCTCACCCGCTCCTCGCCTCACCCGCTCCTGGCCCCGGCCGCTCCTCGCCCCGGCTCCCCGGCTCAGGCCGCGGAGGGCGCGGTGGCCGCAGTGGCCGGAACGGCCTGGGCCGGCAGCCAGTCGGCCAGCTCCCGGACGTCGGAGCCGCGCAGCCCCAGCGCCATCATCAGGGTGGCCTGCGGAGTCGGCACGAACGGCTTGCGGAGCAGCTTCATCCCCGCCTGCTCGGGCGTCCGGTCGGCCTTCCGCTGGTTGTCCTCGGCGCAGGCGGCGACGGTGTTCAGCCAACTGTCCTCGCCGCCCCGGGATTTGGGGTGCAGGTGGTCCACCGTGGTGGCCCGCCGCCCGCAGTAGGCGCACAGGTGCTGGTCACGGACGAGCACCCCGCGGCGTGACCACGGAGCCTGTTGTCGGAACGGCACCCGGACGTACCGCTGGAGTCTGATCACCCGGGGCACCGGCACGGTGATCCCCGTCCCGCGGATGGAGCGCAGCGGATGCGCCTGTTCCACCACGGCCTTGTCCTGGAGCACCAGGACCACGGCGCGCTGGAGCGACACCGTCGTCAGCGGCTCGTAGCTTGCGTTCAGAACCAGCGTGCTGCGCACCTCGGCCACCCTTCTCGACGGGCGTGCCACGGCGGCACGACCGTCCCCACACACGTCACTGCCGCCGCACGGCGGTGGGACCACTGTGAAGGGGCCCAAGGCCGTCGAACAACGGAATTTCCAGTGGCGGCGAGGGGCCGGGCCGTCCCGAGCGGTTCCGCGGGGGGAACACGTCCAGGCCGGTCCGGGAGATATTCGCTCGCCCGGACCGCGTAGGCTCTACAACGCTGGAGCCGTCCCGCACCGGGGCCCGATCGGACCGGGCCCGCACCGGGCGGACGCCCGACCGAAGGAGAAGCGTGACCGTGACGGACATCGTCGACGAGCTGCGGTGGCGTGGGCTGATCGCCCTGTCCACCGACGAGGACGCACTGCGCAAGGCGTTCGCGGACGGCCCGGTCACGTTCTATTGCGGCTTCGACCCGACGGCCCCCAGCCTGCACCTCGGCAACCTGGTGCAGATCCTCACCATGCGCCGCATCCAGCAGGCGGGGAACCTCCCGCTCGGCCTGGTCGGCGGCGCCACAGGCCTGATCGGCGACCCGAAGCCCACCGCCGAGCGCGTGCTCAACGACCCCGAGACGGTCGCCGGCTGGGTGGAGCGCCTGCGCGGCCAGATCTCGCGCTTCCTCGACTTCGAGGGCCCGTACGCGGCGCGCATGGTCAACAACCTCGACTGGACGTCGGGGATGTCGGCGATCAGCCTGCTGCGCGACGTGGGCAAGTACTTCCGGGTCAACAACATGATCGCCAAGGAGGCCGTCGCCCGGCGGCTCAACTCCGACGCGGGCATCAGCTACACCGAGTTCAGCTACCAGATCCTCCAGGGCATGGACTACCTGGAGCTGAACCGCCGCTACGGCTGCGCGCTGCAGACCGGCGGCAGTGACCAGTGGGGCAACCTCACGGCCGGCACGGACCTGATCCGCAAGGCCGACGGGAAGTCGGTCCACGCGCTGGCCACGCCGCTGATCGTCAAGGCGGACGGCACCAAGTTCGGCAAGACGGAGTCCGGCACGGTCTGGCTCGACCCCGAGCTGACCACCCCGTACGCCTTCTACCAGTTCTGGCTGAACGCGGACGACCGGGACGTCCCCAACTTCCTGCGGATCTTCAGCTTCCGCTCGAAGGAGGAGATCGAGGAGCTGGAGCGCGAGACGACCGAGCGGCCGGCCGCCCGTCTCGCCCAGCGTGCGCTCGCCGAGGAGCTGACCACCCTGGTCCACGGCGCCGAGCAGTACGACCGCGCCGTCGCCGCCTCCAAGGCGCTGTTCGGCCAGGGCGACCTCGCGGACCTGGAGGCCCCGACCCTGGCGGCCGCCCTGGCCGAGGTCCCGAAGGCCGAGGTCGGAGAGCTCCAGCCGGTCGTCGACCTGCTGGTCGCGGTCGGTCTCGCCCCCAGCCGTTCGGCCGCCCGCCGGACGATCAAGGAAGGCGGCGCCTACCTCAACAACGTCAAGGTGACGGATGAGGAGGCGGTCCCGACCGAGGCCGACCTGCTGCACGGCCGCTGGCTGGTCCTGCGCCGGGGCAAGCGGAACCTGGCAGCCGCGGAGCTGATCGCTTCCGCGTCGTGACTGAAACCCGACGCCGCTGATCTGCGGCTTCGACCATGGAGGGCGGGATCCAGCCGGATCCCGCCCTCCATGTTTGACGATGTCGTCCAGGTGGCCTAGTGTTGAACGAGTCGCTTGAAGCGGCCACCCACTCAGCAAGACCCACTCCCTCCTCGAAGCCCATTGACTTGGGTCGGTCGGCGTTTCCGTCGACCGGGGCGAGAGTGAATTTCGAGTGACACTCGAAATGCGCTAATGTGGGGGCCATCGCAGAAAAGCGGACCCGGCCAGTTCGGGAAATCGGATGAATGAAACTCCGGAAAACGGAGCGGAAAACATCTGGTAAGCTGGAAACACGAAAGAACGAAGCGCCCGGAGGGCCGGTGTGAAAGCCGCCTGAAGGAAGTGTCCGTTCC